>JAUWME010000287.1 GCA_030613285.1 Candidatus Zymogenus sp.
CGGCCGACGTCCTCTTTGCGTACACGTGGCGGGAGCTGGTGTATGTTACCCTTGCGGTCAGGATCGGCCCAATCTACTACAAGCTTTTTTATAAAGAAAAGACCAAAGACCTGGGTGGTTGTTCCTCTTTTGGGATTCTCAACCCGGACGGCTCGGTGATTATCGCCCAGACCATCGACAGCCCCCCCCAATCCAAGGGATTTGGCAACTACTATTTTGAGGAGCAAAAGATCAACAGTGAGGATGTGGTAACCACCATGAGTTCATATGCGGGCCTCTTTGGATGGGACATGGGTTGGAACTCCAAGGGCGTTTCTGTTGTGATAAACAATATGTTCACCAAGGAGTACGCCCATGAGCCGAGGCTCCCATACACCTTTAGGGGCAGGGAGGCCTTGAGAATGGCAAATAATGCCTACGAGTATGTGGCACACTGGACAGAGAATGAAAGCCCCAACGCCCAGAACTTTATTGTGACCGATTTGTCGGGAAACCTCCTTCGGCTTGAGCGCTCCAGAGAAAAATTTGAGCTTAACGATGTTAAAGTGGACGGCCTTGATGGGACTTACTGGGAAGAGATCGGGATGCTCACCTCCACAAACACGTTTGTAACCGAAGATATGAAGCCCCTCATCCTCTTTCCCGATGTTTGCAGCGGAAGGCAACCCACGGCAAATATGATTGCCAAAAAATATGCCGAAGATAAAAAGCTGACACTGGATGAGATTAAATCGATACTTGCCTATCAGCCAGATGGTGACATCAACGATGAAAACTCCATCTGCTACCGCCCGCAACATCTCATAGAAAAGAACAATTCATCGATCACGGTCTATCAGCTTATCTTTATGGTTTCCGGGGGAAAAAGAAAGATCTATCTAAAAGAGAACTTCGACTGCGGGGACAGGAACTACGTGTCTCCGGTGGCCCCACTATTAAAATAGTAAGATAGCTCTCTTGATAGTTAGCAGTTAATGGAATTGTGCAGCACCTACAAATTAAAACAAGAAAGAGGCCCGATGTTTATCATCGAGCCTCTTTTGATTTTGCAACCGGGCAAGTTCAACCCGCCCTTGATTTTTTCGCGACTTCCAGTCCCACTCATCCCTTCACTCTTCTCACACCCATCCAACTCCAATATGCGATCAGCCCTCTGTCTAATGTGCTCTAACTGCCGCCACCTTCGGGAGACGCTGGGGTTTTCGGGGGGGTCTTTTTCGCTTTTTTGTCCTTTCCGTCGTCATCACCTTCGCCCTCTTCCATTATCCGCTGGAGATACGCCTCAGGATCAATTCCTGTTGCGGCTTTCATCTCCTCGAAAAAACGCACCAACGCTGCTGGGGCAATGTTGATTATATCGGCCAGGGGGTTACCGCCCTTGCCCGATCCGCCTCCGATGGCGACGATTTTGTCGAACTTGACGTTTCCGAGGGATGCGGCAATGGGGCCTACCATCTCCTTCATTGCTTCGAGGACGAGGTTTAATTTAGCAGGGTCCTTATACGAGTTCCACGCCTCAGCTTTTTCACGCAATCCTGCTGCCTCGGCAACATAGACCATCTGAATACCTTTGGCCTCGGCATCTTTTTTCTTGATGACCGCCTGTGCCTCACCCTCTGCCCTTAATATGTTGGCCAACTTATCCGCCTCTGCGGGAACCACCACGTTGGCCTTATATTTTTGTTCTTCGGCTGCTGCCCTTGCCTCTTCCACGGCCCTTCTGGCAATCTCCTCGCTTTCAAAAACCATCTGTTCCTGCTTTACAACCTCCTGCCTTGCCTGTGCCTCGGACAGTGGCCCCTGTTGGTCTGCCTTGGCCTGGGCCGCAAAGGTCTGTCCCCTGTATTGTTCTATGGCAACGTCCCTCGTCTTTTCCGCCTCTGCGGTTTGACGTATCTGCTCGGCAGTAAAGACATCGGCATCCCGCTTTGCCTCGGCCCTTCCCTTCTGGGCGTCCCTTTTTACTTCTGCGGTTCTCTTTTCACCAAGTGCGGCAAGGTAGCCCTGATCGTCCTTGATATCCTGAATATTTATAATATCTATGATAACGCCAATCTTCCCCAGTTCGTCTGCAGCCTGTGCAAGTACCTGCTCCACAAAGCTCTCCCTCTCCTGATAGAGCTGCTCAACTGTCAGGTTTCCTACGATATCACGGAGCTGTCCCTCCAGGGTTTCTTTGATAATCCTGCTTACATCTTCTCTGCTGGTTCCGAGGAAACGCTCAACTGCCCGGGCCAAAAGCTCGTCCTCACCGGCAATCTTCACGTTGGCAACAGCATCGATAGTAACTGCCACACCCTCTGCCGAGTAGGCCTGAATTACCTGAACGTTTGCAAGGTTTATAAGCTCCAGCGATATTTGGTTGACCTTCTCGATGACGGGCCACCTGAAGACACCACCACCGACTATAGCCTTCCAGCCCCTGGTGATCTTCACAACTTCCCCAGTCTCTCTGTCGATTGCCTTGTGCCTGTATCTCCTTCCTGTGATGATGATGGCGGTGTTTGGCTCCGCCTTTAGGTAGTTTGACATGAAGGTAATAACTGCAACTACAAAACCACCAATTGCAACAATTACGATAAATACTAATGCTCCTGCCATTTCTGCCATTTTATCTCCCTCCTATTACATTTTTTCTGTTAGTATTAAGTTTCCTTTAACTTTACATTTGCCTTTCCGTCAATCACCGAATTTATTATCACCTCGGCACCGGGTTTTATCATCTTTTTGATGTCAGGCGCCACCGCCCTAAGATCGATCGTCAGCCCGGTGGCTGGGTCTTTTACCTTTATCTCACCTACAGTATCGCCGGTAATTCTGTGGGTTACAGTTCCTATCCTCCCCACAAGGGTGCGGCTTGCAACCTGCGTATTTGCCTGTTGCTTAAAAATCAGTTTCATAAACTGATACATCAAGTACCAAAAAGCGGAACCTCCCATCAGGGCAGAAAGAACATGGGGAATTGGCCATTTTAGATTGACCGCCAGAAACCCAAAGAGCCCAAACCCAATCATGAAGCTCATTATCAACCTGATTCCGAGCTTTCCGGGTTCTGAGGGAACGTCAATACCCCCTACATCAAAATCACCATGAATGTCAGTATCGAAGTCAAATTCGTGGTCGAAGCCTAATATGAACATCACAAAGAGGAGTGCAGACGGTATCAGGGTAATCCAGAAATACGCATTTTCTAACCAATGGATATTAAGCAAATCTATTACTGTTTCCATGATTTCCTCCCCTAAAAACTATACGATTTTAAACATCACTACAAAACATCACTTTTTTTCTTCTCAATAGTTGTCTATTATAACGTTTTTGAAAGAATTTATCAAGAAATAATTTTATAATTGTTGTAATTGTACCAAAGTTTTTTAAATTTTCAAAAACATCACTTTAAAAATTTACGCTTTTTAACTTGCACAATTTCGTCATTTGCAGTAATATTCCTGTGGCGATTAGAAAATACCGAAGGATATTTGACATAAAATTGAATTCATTAAGGAGACACAAGCAAATGCAAGATGACAGCAGAAAACCTTTGAAGGTGAAGCTGGGCTACGGCACAGGAGACCTTTCCAGCAGTATATTTTTCACGGCTGGGACATTTTTATTGCTAAATTTCTTGACGGATCAGGTAGGGCTGAGCGCGGCTCTGGCCGGGGTGGCGCTCATGATAGGGAAGGTCTGGGATGCGGTGACCGATCCTGCTGTGGGATATCTCTCTGACCGTACAAAGACAAAATGGGGGAGAAGGAGACCTTGGATCCTCTTCGCTTCAATTCCGTTCGGACTGTCATTTCTGTGGATGTTCACAGACCCGCAAATCAATGTGGAAAACCAGATGGGGATATTTATCTGGGCCACGCTTTCATTCATGTTGCTCTGCACGTTTTACACTTTCGCCAACGTACCGTATAACTCCCTCCTTCCGGATATCACAAAGGATTTCAACGAGCGAACGGAGTTTATGGGCTACAGGACGATCTTCGCCGTCATAGGAACCTTCGTCGGGGCCGGAGCCTCTGTCCCGATAATCAAGGCCTTCGAGGTAAGCTACGACAAGAGGATCGGTTTCATAGCCATGGGGGCGATCTTCGGAATGATCATTGCAATCTCTGCGATCACGCCTTTTTTTGCCGTCAAGGAACCACCCCTGCCTGAGGTAGTGGAGAAAAAAAATATTTTCAAATCTAACATG
>JAUWME010000131.1 GCA_030613285.1 Candidatus Zymogenus sp.
CCATTACCATCCCGCCGATTATTCTCGGCATGCTGACAAAGAAAAAGCTGCCCGATTTCGCAGAGAAATCGGAGAAATGGGTAAGAAGGGGGACAATCGCATTTCTGGCCACCATTGCCACGGTAGTAAGCATAAAAGAACGGGCGTCGATCGTTGAGCATTACGATGAGTTGACACTGCTCGCCGTCTGCCTGTGCCTGTTAACCGCCACTCTGGGTGCGACGGTAGCGGGTGCCTTCCGCCTGCCGAGAAAACAGGTTCTGACCCTCGCGATAGAGGTGGGATTTCCTAACAGTGCCATGGGAATCGTCATCGCCCTGAGCTTTCTAAACATGCCGGAGCTTTCCTTATTTTCGGCATGTTACCTTTTGGTGGAATACATCCTCGCAGGAATTCTGATGGTGATTATGAGCAGTTCCGTGGGGGATAGAATTCTGGGCATCGAGGCACCGCCGGAGAACCTGTGAAGGAGATTCGGTAAGTAAGGCGATGCTGCCCTGGATACACCCCTATTGCTTCTCATTCCCCAATTCAAAATCATAATCAATACTCGCAAGCATCGAGATGTAATAGGTAACAAAGATCAAAATGAGTACGTGCTCCGGAATGAACAGAGATTCACACATCGACTAAAACCTGGCGATAACAGAAAGCGCCCTGCCGGGCTCGCTTTCCGCAAAGGAGACAAAACTGGTCGAGGAGGCGGCTGATGAAATCAAAAGGGTGATGAAGGTCGGGTGTACAGGATGCCAGTATTGTATGCCCTGCCCCGCAGGGGTGAATATTCCGAAATGCTTTATTTGGTATAATTCCAAGTACGTTTTCACCGATAAGCAGACAGGGCTGATGTATATCCTAAAGAACGATGGCATCACAAGAAGCAAGCCCACATTGGCATACCAATGTGTAGAATGCGGAAAATGTGTGGGAAAATGCCCGCAGCATCTTTCCATACTGGATTTTCTCAAAGATGTGGCGGATGACATGGAAGGGCTGATGACCAAACTGTTGATCTGATTGGCCAGGCGAACAATGAAGGTCAGGAGAAAATAAGAAAAAAAGTAACCTTACCCCCTAAAGATGAATTTGTGTAACAGGTTATTATTTGAAGTGCAATAGGTTCAGAAAGGAGGACAAGTTTTTTATAGGTGATTCTCTTTATAGTGAGTGACCATACAGTGACCAAAACACTTCAAAACAAACCAAAATAGATCGAGATTTAACCTTAAACCCACCATATTATTGAAAATTGCAACATCACCGTATGCGAAAGTGTTACAAAAACTGTTACAAGAAACGGGGAATTGTAGTGCATTTTGGGGCATTCAAGGGACACGTAGGGAATTGTAATTACAATGATGTCAGTACTTTATCGTCTTGTTGCTATGCTTTGGGAGCAGGGGGTCGGAGGTTCAAATCCTCTCGCCCCGACCAAAATTATTGAAAAAAACAGGGATTTCCCCTGTTTTTTTTTGCAAATTGTTATTTTTCTCTTGACAGCTATATCTAAAAGATATATAATAAAAAGATATAGGGGTTAAATTATGCCAAGAATTAAAAAAACAAAATACGCCGTTTTGGGAATGCTGAGCATAAAACCAATGTCGGGATATGACATCAAGCAATACATCGACTTTAGCATTTCATATTTCTGGAATGAAAACTATGGAAATTTGTACCCTGTTTTGAGACAGATAGAAAAAGATGGTCTTGCAGATAAACAGGTTGAGCAGGGAGATGGGAAGCCGAATAGAAACATATATTATATCACAGAAAAGGGGAAAAAGGAATTATTGGAATGGCTAATGGAACCTGTCAACAGACAACCGCATAGAATTGAGCTGCTACTGAAGCTTTTTTTCGGACATGAGATATCTGCCGAGAACTGTATCCAGAAGTTACAGGAAGAGAAGGAAATACATGAGGGGCTGTTGCGTGAATATGAAAATGTAGAGAAGGTTCTTAAATCCGAAAAAAAATATTCTTCACATGAGGGTCTTGAGTTTTGGTTAATTACGTTAAGCTATGGGAAACACGATTCCAAAGCAAAGATTGCGTGGTGTGAGGAAAGTATAAAAAAGCTAGAAAAAATGAAAAAATAAAACATGGAGGATACCATGGATGCAAGAGAATTACTTGAGTATATGCCACAATTACTAAATCCTTCAATTACAAGGAGGGTTCGAGCAAAATACTATTTCAAGTTTTCCGGGGAAGAGCCTGGAGACTATTCCCTCACCATTAATAATGGGAATTGTGTCTTCAGTGAAGGACTCCCCGATGATCCTTCCATTACTATTGATGTTCCCTCGGAGATATGGATGGGCATTTCTGCCGGGGTGATAAATCCCAGAGCGGCGATGAAAAGTGGTCAATTGAAGGTAAAGGGGAAATTTCTCCTTCTTTTAAGATTTAATAAGTACTTTTCCGGAGATTCGAAAGCAACCTTTGTCCCCGAAGGATTATACGGAGAAACTGAAAACGAAAAAAATATTCGCTCAAAAAAATGGGATAAACCGAAAAAAGTTCTGGGAATTCAGGCGGCGCCCAGGAAAAAAAAGGGGGCCACCGAAATGGTCTATTCAAGTTTGATTTCAGGCATGAAGAATGTGGGGGTGAAGGTAGATACAGTATATCTTGCTGAAAAGAAGATCAACCCATGCCGGGGTTGTTACCACTGCTGGAAAAGCGATGACGGCTTTGGAGACTGTGTATTCAAAGATAAAGATGAGATGCACGGGATACTAAAAATGATACCGGAGTACGACTTAATGGTGTTTGCAACACCTCTCTACGTTGACGGGGTGAGCGGGTTGTTGAAAAATTTCATTGACAGGATGATCCCCCTCAATCATCCTTACATTTTTCTAAAAGATGGTCATTCTCGACATCCCTCGAGATTTTCAAAATTGCCCAATCTTGTTCTGACTTCCGTATGTGGTTTTTACGAAATCGATAATTTCGATCCCCTTGTTCATCACATCAAAGCGATGGGAGAAAACATGCATATACCCCTTATTGCAACTGTTTTGAGACCCACATCCATGGTTGCTCTTAACAGTGAGCTCCACGCTGTTGAAGCAGAAAAAATAAGGGAGTCGATATCTCTGGCCGGCATGGAGATTGTTAAGGAGGGAAAAGTTCCCAGAAAACTGACAAAACTGATTCAAAGGCCAATTCTGCCGAAGGGTCATTACTATTCGTCAACAAAAACCTGGTGGAAAAATTGGATGTAATTTCCACCAAACAACAATAATACCTTTTTAAAAGGTAAAGGAGGAAAAAATGTATCGAAAAATTTCTTTAATTATTGCTATGACACTCTCACTTGTCATAATTGGAGGCACAGTCTTTTCCCAGGAAAACACCGAAGCAACAGATATACTGAGAAAGTGTATCGTCGAGCTTAAAAAGACAAAAGACTATACCACAGTGGTTTACTGGAAGCAGAGGGTAAATGGTGAGCTCTTGCCCAAGGAGGAAGTAGCCTACAAGTTCAAAAGACCCATTTCTCTCTATATGCGCTGGATTGGGGATGTGAAGAAGGGCCAAGAGCTCATCTACAAAAAGGGGTGGAACAATAATGAGGTTATGACTCATAAAGGTGGTATCCTTAAGTCGTTTGTAATAAATCTTGAACCCAATTCAGATACGATCATGAAGGGAACCCGCCACCCGCCGAACAAGGATATCCTGATTAGTTTCGGAAATACTCTCGAAAAAAATCTTGATTACGCCCTCAAACATCCCGAAGATAAGGTACGTTATGAAGTAATTGGAGAGACGACTATTTTTAAAAGGCGTGTCATAAAGATAAAGAGTAAAACGCCATATACCAAGGGCGGGCCATACTATGCCCCGGTTTCTGTTTTCGGCATTGATAAAAAGACATATCTTCCGCTGTATATTGCCTCCTTCGGAAAGGATGGTAAGCTCTGGGAAGAGTATAGGTTTAAAAACCTTCGTGTAAACGTTGGCCTTACAAATCTCGATTTTGATCCTGAAAACCCGGACTATGACTATTAACTCTTTTTGAATTGTCAAAAGGGAAGAGATCACTATAATAAGTAGAAGGTAAGACCACCCTTGAAAAAGAGATGCGCTTTTATAAAGCGTGTCTCTTTTTTTTAAAACAATAAAGTATGTTTAGTCGGTTTTTGTTGATTACCTATGTTGCCTATAACCCAGATTTTCCCTTCCTTTGGTTGATGTACTACTCTATAAAAGTATGAAACAAAACCAACACCATTACGTCATCTTGATGAAACAATGAGGTTTGTTAATAAAAAATTTTTATAAGGAGTGGTGACTAATTTTCCCTAATTAATTCCCCTTGACAATTTGAGACACATTGCTTAATATAATTATATTGGCATTGTTTTTGTCAAGTGCTACACATTGCGATTGTTGACAGATTGGTAAATATGTTGTACTTTTGTGTTGTTGTTTAAAGGTACTATTTAGAGATATGTCAGATCAAAACAAGACAAAAAGTGAGCTTATTGATGAATTAACTAAACTGCGTCAGCGTGCTTTAGATTTGGAATCTTTGGAGGCTGAAAATACGCGAGCAAAAGAGGCGCTTCGGGAGAGCGAGGAAAAGCTTAAGTCAAACATTTCGTCAATGAATGATCTGGTGTTTTTACTGGATAAAAACGGTGTATTTATTGAATACTATCAGCCTTCGGGAAAATCCGATTTGCATGCCTCCCCCGATCTCTTTTTAGGAAGGCATTTCAAAGATGTTTTGCCAATTCATGTCGTAGACAAACTTGAGAACGTCATAAAAGATGTGAAAAATACGGAGGGAGTTAGGCAATTCGATTACCCATTGATCATAAGGGATGGGGAGTTGTGGTACAATGCCGTGGTTTCAATTCGAAAAGATATTTTAGATAAGTATTCTGGCATCACCATTGTTGTTCGCGATATTACTGACCAAAAGCGTGCAGAGGAGGAGTTACGAAAAGCCAAAGGAGAATTGGAGGCGAGGGTTGAGGAGCGAACCTCAGAGATTAGGGAAGCGAACAAAAAATTACAATTGGAGGTTACCGAACTTAAGAAGACAGAAGAGGTGTTAAATGAAACCGAGGAAATGTACCGTCTCGTAACTGATATGATGGAAAGCAGTGTCTGGTTGATGGACATGAACTTCGTGGCAATTTTTGCCAACCCTTCAGCGACTCATCTTCGTGGGTACACTCTTGAAGAGCTGAAAAAGATGCCCATTGAACAGAACCTGACCCCCGAATCTCTGAAAACCGCTATGAAAAGAATTTCAGAAGAAATGACACCAGAGAGACTCGCGCAAAAGGATTTGGACATTTCCGCAACCTTAGATTTGGAGTTTTATCGAAAGGGCGGTTCCACACAATGGTATGAAGTTACAATATCTCTTATCAGGGATAAAGATGGCAATCCTTGCAAAATACTTGGAGTAAGTCGTGATATTTCAAAGCGTAGAAAAGCAGAGGAGGCGCTTCATGAGAGCCAACAAGAATACCAGAGCCTCTTTGAGGACTCCCCGATTTCGTTGTGGGTGGAGGATTTCTCTGAAGTAAAGAAGTATATTGATAATTTGCGAAAATCGGGGGTTGAAGATTTCAGGGAGTATTTTAAGAATAATCGGAAAGATGTAGAAAAATGCGCATCTTTGGTCAGGGTGGTCGATATAAATAGGGTCACTTTAGAAATGTATAAAGCAGAGAGTAAAGATGATTTCTTCGGAGGTTTAGGTCTGATCTTTGACGAAGGGTCTTACGATGCTTTTGAAGAGGAAATTATAAAAATTGCAGAGGGTAAAACATCCTATGAGGGTGAAACTGTCAATAGAACGTTAACTGGAGAAAAAAAACACATATCATTTAAATGGACTGTGGCGCCGGGTAGCGAGGAAACATATTCCAAAATATTGGTTTCTATTTTAGATATCACCGACAGAAAGCAGGCCGAGGAGGCGCTGCAAGAAAGAGAAGTACAACTATCAAACATCCTATCATCATCTGCAGTAGGAATTGGTTATTCAGATGAGCGAAAAATAAAATGGGCAAATGAGGCTATGACCAAGATGTTTGGTTATGAAGATGAGAAAGACTATATAGGGAAAGACACCAGAATACTTTATGCGACAGATGAAGAATATGAGCGTATTGGGAAAATAGTTTACAATGGACTTAAAGTTGGGAAAGTGGCGGAGACAGACGCCAAGTTTGTTAGAAAGGATGGTTCAATATTTGATGGACATATAAAGATAAGTGTCCCTGATCCCTCGAAACCGATGAGTGGTACCTTCACCAATATCATAGACATCACCAGACGAAAGCAGGTCGAGAAGGCGCTTAAGGAGTCGGAGGCTAAGTTTAGAAGCATTGTTGAATCTTCCAAGGATGTGATTTATGTTTCCACTGTCGATGGCAGGCTTATAGAGATTAATCATTCAGGCAAAGAGCTTTTCGGATATACAGATGATGAATTATTCAAACTATACACCAAAGAGCTCTATGCGGATAAGAATGGCAGGGAAATATTCATTGAAGAAATAGATAAAATGGGATTCGTAAAGGATTATGAATTGAGAATGCGCAAAAAAGACGGCTCAATTATTGAATGTATAGAATCAGCAGTACAAATCAAAGATAAAGACTCAAATGTAATCGGATATCAAGGAATAGTCAGGGACATCACAGAAAAGAAGCAGGTAGAGAAGGCCCTACTAAAGAGTGAAGAATCTTTAGATATTGCATTAATTGGGGCAGACCTCGGCACGTGGGACTTTGATTTTGAAAGCGGCATAATTACTCGCAACCGCAGAGAAAGT
>JAUWME010000042.1 GCA_030613285.1 Candidatus Zymogenus sp.
GCTTTCTCGCCCATCAACTTAAAGACCCCCTTCTTACGAAACTGCCTGCTCGTTACCAAATCTTGAATTACCGCAGCCTTCCCCACCTCTGGGCCGCCCTTGAAACTATACGTAGTGAGGGGGTAGTGCGCAATCTGTTTATTATCCGCCCACGCAACTACAACTGGGCTTTTTGTCTCCAAATATTGCCATCGATAAAAACCCTCATCCATGAGGGAGCGCTTTTGTGCCTCGGTCTCTTCAAAGATCTCTGTTAAAAGCGAAACGACCCCGCTAACCTCACCTTCTGTCAATAGACTTGCACTGATTTTTTGATTGCCCATATTTCTTCCACCACCGACTTTTTCCTTCACTTTTCCCTTCATTCAATATATCCTATCCTTCACGACTTCCTTTTCTTAACGACATTTTTCCTCAATAATATCAATGCAAGTAGTAAAAGAGAAGGTGTCCAAAAGCCTCTTTAATCTGGGGTAAGTCCTACCCAAGTTAATGTAGTGCGTCAACGTTGCCAGAGGCGCCACCTTGATCTTTGGATGTTTCGGATCAAACTCCCAGGGGTGAAGATAGATTACTGTGTCAGCATTATTTTCGATATTTTTATTGATATTGCCCCTCTTCATTATGCCCCGCTTTGTCAAAAAGAGCGGCAGGATGCGAAAATACGCCCCGCCAATCCCTATCCGCCTCCCAAAAAGCTCCATCGTGGAGACCGGAAATTCTATGATCTCCTTTTCAGGATATTTGTAAATATCGTGGGGTGAGTCTGGGATGCCGTAACGATAGTTGTAGCCGGGGTAGATGCTGGCGTCATATTTGTACCCCTCCTCAATCAGTACATCCAATGCCCACAAAGATTCACTTGTGATGGAAAAATATGGCGCCCTGAAACCCACCGCCTTTTTCCCTGTGATGTCAGAGAGAAGATCGTCAGTTCTTTTTATCTCATCACGAAAGGATGCCGGTTTCAGTTTATAGACCATCGTGTGGGAATAGCCGTGGGAGGCAATCTCGTGGCCCGCCTTGGCAATCGACTTGACTTCTTCAGGATACATCTCACAGACCATGCCGAGGATAAAAAAAGTCGCCTTTACGCCCTTTTTTCCCAACAAGGACAATATCCTCGACAGTCCAACGGTGAGGCGACGTTCTTTTCCCTCCATCTCATGGTTTTTAAGCTCCATGCCCATGTACCAGTCTTCCACGTCAAAGGAGAGGGCAACCTTAATATTTGGCTTCATTTTTAATATTTTTCTAAAATATTGAACGCCTTAAGAGCAGAGTTGTAACAAAAGAGCCTGTGTTCAGGGATAGGAGTCCAGCCCCTACCGTCGCTATTTTGCGAAAGGAGGAGGCATCGTATCACCTCGTTCCTCTCTTTCTTTGAGAGCTTTTTATCCACCCTGTGATACTTCTCCCTCACCTCTCGCACAAATTCGTTCAATCTACGGTTATCCGGGTCAGCATCCCAAAGAGCAAAATCGCCATCGGTGCTCCAGCTTCCTGTTCTGAGATAGAGGCTCTGAAAATCCTCCGCCTCCCTTGTCGCCAAATATTCCGATGGAAGTGTAATTTCCATGTGCGGACTTTGATGAATGTATTCAAGAAGATTTTTCAATCTTGATACAGGGATCGGATCCTCCTTGATGTTTCCGCCGTAGCCGTAAAACTCAAAATCGGTGGAAAATGGGAGGAAATAACCCTCAAGTGTCGGGGTTACTTTGTCCAGAAGTTTGTAGAGCCTCTTCTCATTCATAATGGTCATTCTGCCAAGGCACGAAAGGATATAGGAACTCCAAGGCTGATAACACCTGACAGCGGTGATTGTTTTGTCTCCTGCAGTCTCCCAAGTTACGGGGTGCATATTGGTGAGGTTCTTCAACAACCGCTTCCACTTAAAAAGATAGAGAAGCTGGCTTATGATGTTTTTGTTTGCAACTTGGGATATCTCTTTTAGAAACGAAGGTGGAACGGGCTTAAAATCGTTAGCAGTGTTAAGCCTATCCAGAAGGGTGTATCTTAGGATATCGTTATCCACAAAACAGTATTCGTATCCCTTCTCTTTTAACACCATCCCCAGCAGTGGGTCAATCCCCTGCTCCGGGGGAAAAAACCCCTTGGGCCTTACTTTTAAAACACGCTTTACCGTATCAAGATAGTAATCGATGTCGAGCCTCACCTCTTCCACAGGGGAAAGGGGAAGGATCGAGTGCGCCCAGCTGGTACCTGTAATCTCAACCTGCCCCCTATCTATTAAAAGCCTCAGGAGTTTTATAACTTCGGGATACTTTCCATACTCTGGAAATTTGCCGTCCAGCACCTCAAGGGTGAACCCTGTCCAATTGAGGATTACTTTATAGGCCGGATTTTTTTCGAGCATCTCAAGTACGGGGAAGTAGCTTCTATCTATGACGTTGGGAATCTCCGAAAATGGAAATTCCGCATACAGGAGGTTTGCGTGAAGCAACATGGAAGTTTTTACCATTTTTCTCTCCAAAATCAGATATGGCCTTACAAGACAATAAGGCAATCAATAATTAGGTTAATAAGGATACTGCATTTTTTGTGATGTGTCAAGAAAGTGTGTCGATTCATGTAATGTAACGGTAAATTTAAAGTGCCTTAGTCTCAATAAAATCATTACACTTACTCCCCTTTGAACTTCGGCTCCCTCTTTTTAAAAAAACTATCCACCCCCTCCTTGAAGTCCTCGGTCATGGTGGAAAGGATAAACTGGTCTGTATCCATGTGGGTTACCGATTTATCAAAGGCAGTTGTCAGCGCATTGATGGTCTGTTTTGTCATCATAATAGGTATTGGCGGCATCTTTGCCAACTTCTCGGCGATCTTTTTGGCCACATTTACTGCCTCTCCATCGGGACAGAGCCTCTGGGCAAAGCCCCAATCGTATGCGTCTTTGGCCTGGATACGCTCTGCGAAGATGACAATCTCCTTTGCCCTGGCGGGGCCCACAAGGTGCACAAGCCTTGGAAGAGTTGCCCAACTCATATTCATGCCAAGGGTGAGCTCTGGCACATGTATAAACGACGATTCTGCCATTACTCGAAAATCGAGGGAAACCGCAAGTGAAATTCCGCCCCCGATACAAAAACCCTCTATTGCCCCGATAGTAATCTGGTCAAGATTTTCCCAGGCGCTGCACATCTTTGGGCCAAAAGCCATCATCTTCCTTCTCTTAGCGAGGGGAGCAGAAAAGACTTCATAGGTCTTTGGATCTGTAAGGTCAAAACCCACCGAAAAGTAGTCACTACTACCTGTTACGATTATCGTTGTAATTTCGCTTTTTAGGGCAAACTCCCCGGCAAGTTTGAAAAGCTCTTCGATAAGGTCGGTGGAGAGCGCGTTTTTTTTCTCTGGGCGTGACAATGTAACAACGGCAAGGGCTCCTTCCTCTTCCACTTTAAGGTTCTTATAGTCCATTCAAAGACACTCCAATATTGTGCTTTAGAGTTTACCCCAATTTCGGTTAAATTCCAATCTTAAACTGACTGCAGGTTTATTTTTTTTGCTGCACTTGTTGGATTTGGTTTTTTTAAAATTGTAGGAAAAAGGGACATTATTTTTACATTGACAAAGCCCTTAAAACATAATATATAATATTTATATTCATTCAAAAGGAAATTTATATTATGAAAAAGTTTCTGAAAATAGGATGCTCCACACTGTTTCTGGTTGTGGTTGTCTTTGTTGTTGTCATTTTCATTATAGCCCCAACACCTATGAGATTTGTTAAAGCCTTACCACATTTGCCTAAATATGTAATGTGTATAACATACGAAGATAATGGGGAATATGGAAAGGCGCTGAATTGTTTCAGTGAACTCATAATTAGTCAACCAGAAGCTTACAATTATTTACAAAGAGGTCTTTTGTTGGAAAAGATGGTCAGGTACGAAGAGGCGATGAAAGATTACAAAACTGCTGTTAAGTTAGATCCAAAGGAAGGAAAAGCGTATTACAGGATGGGGACTATCTACGAAAAAGATGGTAAATATAAAGAGGCAATCGATTCCTATACCAATGCAATAAAATGCTATCCAAATGAGGGGTACTATTACTACAAAAGGGGGAAACTGTATCTTGAGCTCGGTGATGAGACATTGGCAAAGAAGGACTTCACAAGGAGCTGCGAACTGAAAGGATACGGCTGTGGATATTTAGAAGATCTAAGGTAATTCCCTCAAAAAAAACGAAAACATTTCAAAAAAAATATTCATATCTCTCATAACTCCCCCAAAATCGTGCGATAATTGAAACTGAAGATCAAATCCTTGGGAGGAAACTGTTTCCACAGGGTCAGGTCTTTGGGGAACTTACGCCCACCAGCAGAAGGGTTCTGCATCCGGGCGCCCCTACTCGAAAAACCAAAATAAGGAGAATAAAAATGTCTAATTCATATGTAGTTTTCAAATTTGTTTTTAAAGCAGCGAATTTTGTTCTAAAATACGTAAAGAAGATAATCCTTAAAAAATATGAATGGATCAGCAGAATTTCCTGGATTTATCTCATTGTAAAGGATTTGTTGATACTCTTTGTTTCTGTCAGCAAGAAATCAATAAAGAAAATTTACGAATGGGTCTTTCAAATATTGAATAATCTAAAATCACTTCTTCAGAAAATGAAGATAAAGTTCAATGCCAGAAAACCAGAGGATTTAGAACCTCGTTACAAAGAGTATCTTGATTTACTTAACAAGGCTTTACTCGATTTGGAAAATCAGGCACTCAATGGTCAATCCCCACCGGTCTGTTCGATTGAAACAAAATCGATTTTAGATAATTTACTTGCCGGACTTGAATCCGAGAGTAAAAGCCAGGATAAACCTGGGTTACTGCTGACAGTCGAATCCATTAAACTTATTAAGAAGTTTTACAATAATGAGATAGATATTGGAGTTGCTGATGATTTACAGCCGAAAACAATCATTATAAACCCAGATGAGGTGTGTGGCACAACCGAGATTGAAAACCCCATTTCCAAAGCCATATCCCTTCTTGAAAGCATTGAAAAGAAGGTAGGTAGAGAATCTTTAAGCAGCTCACTAACCGAAATTGAAGAAATTGCAAATCGGCTGTCAGCCAACGCCAATCTTGGAAACATAGCCACTACGGTTGAAAACATCAACCTCGAACTTAACAATCTCCTCTCAAAGGATGGAAGAATATCCAGAAATACAAAAAAAGATAAGGATATCGTATCGATTAAAAATGAGTTACGAGAGATGAATTTGGCCAACTTTGAAAAAACCGAAGAACTTGTTGCGATGTTTAAGCACAACCAAAGCGTCATTAAAAAATTCGACGATCACTATAAACAACTCGAAAAGACAGTCAAAGATAACCCTGTGGTATTCTACGACAATATGTACATGTTTTTTAGAAAACTCAATGTAGATAGAGTGTTCAAAGGTTGGTGATTTAATCAGTTACCCCTGTCCAGTTATTGAATACTTCCTTTTCAGTATTGACTGACTATTGACAGAGGGGCTTTTGAGATATAAGGGGGATGAACTGGTTTCATCCCCCTCATACTAATTAGTATCATTCGGCTTCAAGTGTAATGTCTTTTACCTTATTCATATCTTCCGGGTAATGTTTTGCGCCAATGAAGAAAAAGATAGCGCTAAAAAATCCGCTTGTTGCCAAGATCATCAGGGCATACCTGAGTCCCTCGGCCATAAAGTGCATTACCTCCGCATCAGTCAAACCCTCGGCGGTGCCTCCCAAGAAAACGAACAGGGCATCGGATATAGCTCCCGTCACGTAGGGCGCCCATCCTCCACCAAAGACATACATTGTGAAAACCGTTAATCCCCAGGCCATGCCTTTGAACGCTGGTGTCACCACGTCTTGAGTAACTGCGCTTAAAGCAGGAAGTCCCATCATGAAGAGCACCCCCCACAACATAGCAAGATAGAAACCGATTCCCTCCACATTGAAAAACAATGCTGCAATGAGAACTGCTGCGCTCAATACATCCATTATTGCGGGTAGCAGCATTCTGGCCTTATCGTTCTTTTTTTGCCACGTATCGGCCAAGAATCCTCCAAGAGGAGCGCCAATTATTGCCATGAGGCTGATAACTCCCAAAAGCATCCCAGCTTTGTCAACAGTAATTCCCCGAGACCTCATAAAATATGCCGAAAACCAGGTCAAGACAGAAAATGCCATGATATTATGAACACCATAGCCGAAAAAAGCCCACTTGAGTGTTGGAATTTTAAAGAGTGTTATAGCGGACTTAAAAAAACCTCGCTTCTTTCCGGTTTCATCTAAATCTTCTATGGTTTTGTAATCCCGCAGAAAAAAAGCGGCTATTCCTAAGATAATTCCTGGAATAGCGAATAAATAGAAAGGAGTCCGCCAGCTTCCCGTCTTTTCGGCGATTATACCACCCAGGATAACTCCGAGGGCTGCTCCAAGGGGAATGACCATGTTAAAGACCCCCATTACTTTACCCCGGGATTCCTTCGGGTAGGCTGCAGATATCATAGCGGTGCCACCGGCGGAAAAGCCAGACTCACCCACCCCCACAAGAGCTCTTGGGATGATAACAGTGAGAAAACTAACACCCTTTCCTGTAAGAAAGGTAAAGACACTCCAGATAATCGCCATAATGCCGATAGCCTTTTTTCTGCTCCAACGGTCTATCAAAAAAGCCACTGGAAAAGAGAATAGCGCAATGCTTAGCAAAAACACAGTCTGAATTGCCCCCGCATGGGCGTCAGTAAATCCGAGTGCCTCTCTCATCGGTTCCAATACTGCCGAAAGTACCTGTCTGTCCATGTAATTGACCATGTACAAGAGGGAGCAGACTATTAGAATCATGTGCGCGCCCGAACCACCAACTTTGAATTCTTTTTTGTTTTCTTTGTTCATGAAAATTCCCCATTAAATAGTAGGATATAGATCACCTCTTAAAACTCATTGACCTTGAGCAACAGTAAACCATGTAGCATATTAGAAGGGTAGTGTCAAGTTATTTGTGTAATACTTTTGGGAAACACTATTTTTGCAGCGCCCAGATTCTGGATGAACAAATCGCAGCTTCGCCCTTCCAATGAATCAATGACTTTTCTTTTTGTAGCGGTATCTGAAGAGATATAGGTTGAAACCTGTTTGCCCGATTTCTCAATTATAACCCAGCAGCCATTACCGTTTCCCCAATCAATATCGACAGCTAAATAGTAAATGCAATTGATTGGCCCGATTCTAAAATTTTTATTTCATCACCGCCGAATTAATGTCCACATTAATGCCAAGATAGCCATAACCTAAAACAATCTCTCAGAATTGATCACCCTCCCCGCCTTAATACACCTCTTCCCGAACTTCTTCCAACTTTTAAAATCCGGCTCCCGCTCTTTGTCGCCCTCCATCTCCACCGCAACCTCCAAGGCACCAACTGCTGCTTCACTCATCCCCTTCACCTCATATGCCGCCGCAAGAAAGATCATGTTTCTAATACTCGAGTCGTCGGCCCTGACGGCCCCGGTGGCAAAATCGAATGACTTTTCATTATCCCTCTTCGGCCACGGAACAATCCTGAAATACGCCGAAAGCCCCCTGCTAACCATCCCACCGCTATGGTTTTTGTCAAACCCCTTGTCGTTTTTGTAGCACCACATCAAGTCTTCATAAATGGCGTCAAACACACCCCCCTTCATTGCATTGATAATCCCAATCCCAAAGGCGTAATGAAACGCCGTTAGGGCATAATATAGGTGTCCCTCAGCCCCCTCAGGGTTAATAAGCTTTGCCCTTTTGGCAATTTCCATTCCCTTCCTGCCGAGTTGTTCTTGCTCCTCTTTTTTTACATTGGCAATTGTATTGTTGTCATCAAGCAGCTGATCTGACTGCCACCAGAGGGCCCTGGCGCACTTCCAGTGGGCCTCATAGCTAAAGGGGTCAGCTTCTGTCGCAGTACGGTAAAACTCCACGGCTTTCGCATTGTCAGAATCCAGCCTCGTACCCCTCTTTTTCCAAGCGGTGTCTCCCAGCTCCAGAAGTTTCTTAACATCCTCATAAGGCGACTTTTTCGATTCCTGAGAATATAGAGAATTGGGCAGCAGTAATACTATAATGAGAAAAGCAACAAAAAGTGGTAACCACGACAGAGAAATAATAGTTGGGAATTTTCCTACCACTTTCTTCCCCACCAACAAGATATTAAGCTTCATTTACAACCTCAAAATAAGTTGGGTGTATTTTACAAACAAAATTAGAAATAAGCAATAGAATTGACAAGAATATTGAGAAGAACGTGATAAAACGTGATGAAATGCGATAAAACACGATATATTCCTTTCAAATACAACGGTAATATGCTATAAAGATGGATTATTTTATTTACACAACTATGGAAGTAAAGGCTGTGATCAAGCTAAAAAAGATAATTATCCACTACGCCGAGCGCTTTGAGCAGACTCCTAATGCCTTTGTGTTTATCATTGCCCTCCTCATCGGTACCTTTGCGGGATTTGGTTCCGCCGGTTTCAGATATCTTATAATCTTTTTCCAACATATCTTTTACGGTCCCTTCGATAACTACCTTGAGCGGATAATCGCCATCCCTTGGTATTGGAAGCTTTTAGTCCCTGCCGGAGCTGGTCTCATTATAGGCCCCCTCATCTACTTTTTCAAGGAACTCAAAGGTCACGGCGTCCCTGAGGTTATGGATGCCGTCGTAACAAAGGCTGGAAGACTCCCACCTTTCACCTTTCTTCTAAAAACTTTGGCATCAGCTGTAACCATCGCTTCCGGGGGTTCGGTGGGCAGGGAGGGGCCAATTGTCATGATCGGCGCCTCAATGGGGAGCAACATGGGCCAGCTCTTCGGAACATCCACCCAGAGGATGCGGACATTTGTGGCCTGCGGCGCGGCGGCGGGGATCGCTGCAACCTTTAACGCCCCCATCGCCGGCGTTATCTTCTCCTTGGAAATAATCATGGGGGAGATAACCCTCGAACACTTCTCCCCCATCGTTATAAGCTCCGTCATTGCCACAGCAATCTCCCGCTGGCTCCTGGGGGATATTTTATCATTCATTGTGCCTATTTACAGGTTGGCAAGTTTTCAAGAACTTGCAAACTATGCAATCTTGGGTCTTGTTGCAGCATTGGTAGCGGTCATGTTCACAAACTTCCTCTACAAGGCGGAGGACTTGGCAGACAGTGTCCCAATCCCTGAATATCTAAAACCCGCCATCGGCGGCCTGATCATTGGACTTCTTGCAATCTTCGGTTTTCCCCACGTCTTCGGAGTAGGTTATGAAACCATCGACAATGTACTAATCGGCGAAGTTGGCAACATCAATAACTTCCCCATAGCCCGGGGGATGATGTGGATGTTTCTGCTGTCTCTTATCTTTATCAAAATATTCGCAACCTCGACAACTCTTGCCACCGGAGGATCAGGCGGGGTTTTTGCGCCGTCACTGTTTATCGGCGCTACCATGGGAGGTGCACTGGGAAGCCTCTTTAAAAATATCATGCCCTGGAAAACCGGGGATATCGGCGCATACGCCGTGGTGGGAATGGGCGCTCTGGTGGCCGGAACAACCCACGGCCCCCTGACCGCAATGATGATAATCTTTGAGATGACTGGAAATTACGAAATCATCCTGCCATTGATGATTGCGTGTGTTACCAGCACTGTAGTAGCAAGGGCATTCCAGCAAGACTCAATCTACACACTGAAGTTGGTCAGGAGGGGCGTAAATATCTTCGAGGGGCGTGAGCAGAATGTTCTAAAATCCCTCTACGTCAGGGATGTTATGCACACCGATTTTGAAAAGATATCGGAAAACACCCCCTGCTCTGCAATCATCAATCTTGTTTCTGACAGCCGCGATTTTTATTTTCCCGTAACCAACGAAAAGGATGAGATGACAGGCGTCTTCTCCCTCAATGACGTCAGGAGATTTATGAAGGAAGAGGAACACTTGAGACACATGATCATCGCAAAGGATATCGCCGCAACAGATATCATTACCACATTTCCCGATGAAAACTTGAGTGATGTCATTAAAAAATTCTCCAAACTTAACATTGACGAAATCCCCGTTATGGAAAATCAGGATTCAAAACGGGTTGTGGCAATGATAA
>JAUWME010000233.1 GCA_030613285.1 Candidatus Zymogenus sp.
ATCAGAACTACCGGGATTTCAGGCTGTGTTTTATTAATAGTCCTGTAGAGCTCAACACCATTCATACCCGGCATTTTAATGTCGGTGATAATACAATCGAAAGGGGTCTTTTTCACCTTATCCAAGGCTTCAGTGGCGGAATTTGCGGCCTCGACATCATAGCCCTTTACACTGAGGATATCTTTAAGGGTCTTTGCCATCCTGCGGTCGTCGTCCACAATGAGGATTGTTAATTTCTTGTTCATGACTTACCTCCCCTTGTGGGCAGGATTATCGTAAATGTACTCCCCTTCCCCTCCTCGCTTTCTATCTCAATCCTCCCACTATTGGACTCTGCCAAATTTTTAGATACCGAAAGCCCCATCCCGATGCCCCTTGCCTTTGTGGTAAATAGGGGCTCGAAGAGCTTTTTCATGTTCTCCTTTGATATGCCGGAGCCTGTGTCTTTAAACAATATATGAACCTTATTTTTTACTTTTTTGCTCTCTATATTCAATTCTCCACCCTCGGGCATTGCCTGGTAGGCATTGGTGATCAAATTATCAAGTACCTGCCCGATCTGCCGGGGGTCGACATAGACGGGGGGGAGGTCTTCTGTAATATCAACTGTAATCTTTACATTCTCCGGGGGGGCGTGTCTTTTCCGCACACCATCTATCATTTCAGATATCTCTGTCTCTTCTCTCTCGGAGGGCTTGATACGGGAGAAGTCAAGGAGATCAGATACTATCTTTTCGGAGTTTTGAACCTCAGAAGAAATCATATCCAGGTACTCCTTTGTGGTCTCGTCGGCATCAGTGAGGATGGTCTTGAGGTAGTAGACGGCGTTATTGATTACTCCCAAGGGATTTCTGAGCTCGTGGCCCACACCGCCGGACAGTTGGCCCAGGACTGCGAGCTTCTCCTTTCTGACCAGCTCTTCCTGGGCGTCTTTTAGCTCTTCTATCATCTCTTCAAGTCTCTCGGAATACTCTTTCAATTTCTCTTCGGCCTGATTACGCTCCTCCTCTATTCCGATAGTGTGCAGGGCGAAGGCGATGTCATCTGCAACCTCTTTGAACAAGTCCTGCTCTTCTGCATCCGTAACCAGATTTCTGGGGACAGAAACTGAAGCTATACCATAGACCTTTCCTTCGTTTTCCAGCTTTACGGAAAAAGCCCCCTTGCCACTATAATTTGCTGACAGTGGACAGTCCAAGCAGGAAGAAGATGGGTCTTCGTTTACCACAACAGCGGATTGTACAATCGTCCTCTTTGCGCAATCGGTCAACTCGCCAAGTTTGAACTGTTTAACCATGGGCAGAAAACTATCGCCCAACCCGGCTTCGGCATACATCGAGAGCTTTTGATTCTCATCCAATAGTGCAATCCATGCGCTATGGTAACTGCGCGTCTCTATGAGATTTTCGCATGCTCCCTTGATGAGCCTGTCGGGGTTCTTTTCCTTTGTAATAAGCTGGTTGACGTTTCGGATGGCTTTAAGTACATTAGTAAGATGCTCTTCTTTTTCTTCCGCACGCTTGCGATCGGTTATGTCTACAACAATAGAGCGTGATTCAAATATTTTTCCATCCTTATCAAGAATTGTATTCACCGAAAGGCTTATCCAAACATTTGTATTGTCAGATCTTTGCATCTGAAGTTCCACATCGTTTATCGCTTCACCCGCTGTAAACTTTTTAAAGACCCCTCCCGCTTTGGCTTTTCCATCTGGAGTATCCGCATAGAGTTCAAATACCGGCCGACCGATCAGTTCCTTTTTGGTATATCCGATCAACTCTTCGGCGCGTCTGTTACAACTACGTATGATTGAATCGTTCCCAACCGAAAAGTACGCATTCGGTGCATTTTCGTATAAATCACGAAATTTTTCTTCACTCTTTAAAAGCTCTTTTTCAATCAGTTTACGTTCGGACACTTCCTGTTGGAGCAATTCTTGATTGCACATAATGGCAAGATGCATCTGAACAGCGTCGCGAAACTTTCCCAGCAGTTCTCTATATATGTCAGAGTAAGCATTTTCCTTGTCATCCAATACACAGATAGTCCCAAATATTTGTCCCGTTGGCCACAAAAGGGGAAATCCCAAATACGAGATCATCCCCAGTTCTATGTCGGGATTGTGATCCCATTTGGGGTCCTTCAGCGCATCAGGAACCAACAATTCTCTCTTTGAATCCATCACTGTTTCACAATATAAGCCGGTGTCCAGCTTAGCCGTTTCACCCCGTTCATAGGGATTCTCTTCATTGTCGCTCTTCGTAAATACCTCAATGTCTCTCTCGTGAACTTTCATTATCAGAGCGACCGGCACATTTATGATCTTCGCCACCACATCGAGAATCTTTGTCCAGTTTTGCCGTACTTCTTCGGAGATTTCGATTGAGGTCAAGACATTGTTCTTTATTTTTTTAGCCATATCCACCACCTTCAATTTTGCCGGCATTTAACAATACAAAGTGTATCTTCATGCCGTTCGGGTTCGTTAAACCTGACAAATCCCTTCCGGCGCCCAAGGAGCCGGGTTGAATTGAAATACCCATCTGAATAGTGTGTATAAAATGATCGTGTTGAAAATACGAAACGGTATTTCCACAAGATATGGTTTGTTTAAAAGAGTTAATTTGCCTTTTCTTAAACGATCGGCAAACCACCCATGCCACACCACCCACAAAGTAAAAGGAGGGACAGATACAAAGGTTTCCCACCCGCTTGTTTTGAGCCACATGAACCAGCCACTCTGACAGCCCAAACCAATTGTTGCGGACAATAACCCGTACCTCCAGCCCCATGCGAGGGTTACAACCATTGGAAGCACTAACCCCAACATAAAGCTTGCTTTAAAGACGGTAAAGTAAAAGTTGATTGAAAGGAAGTTTATCGAAAACCCTATTAAGCCGAGGATTATTGAGATGGAAATCTTATACAGAGTCTTTTTATCTTTCAGTTTGGCGCCAATGTATCTGTGAATAGCTGTTACATCCATTCCCATTTCAAAATTTTCCTCAAAGAGAGACTAAACTTTTCAAAAATACCTTTTATGAAGTTGAAAGTGATAATTAAATTGAAATTCCAAACTAACTCTGATAGTGAATATTCAAAAGATATTTTTTATAGTGTCTCGCTGAATAAACTCCTTAGCATGGCTGCTATTGGAAACCGTAAATATATGGTGGTATCCTTCAGGAGCAAATGTTCGCTGAATAATCTTAAAAACAGTTTCTTCGTCATCCACCACGAGGATGTGAGACCTTCTATAGCATAGATAGTGTGTTTCTGCCCATAGCTTCAAGGTACTTTTCCTGAAGCGCCAATCCTTTTTAAATGCAGAAATTTCCCCGCACCTCGCCAGACATCTAACTGTCTCTACGTGCAAACCTAAATTTTGTGATGTTTTTTTGATTTGAATACTCGTGACATTGTTGATACTTCCCCAAAAAAGAAATAACTATATCGTTTGCAGTAAACTACAATGATTAATATGCAAAACAAGTATTAGGACTAACAAAATGAGTTGAATTGAGTTAAACTTAATTAAACATATCAATTAAATGAACTTATGTCAAGTTTTCTTGATTGTAGTAGTTGAAGGTATATATGTTGTCAGAAATAAATCCTGTTTACAAAATGTGTATAAGTGAGTCTCGTAGATTACAAAAGCATTGAAATCAGAATGCTTTTTAGGAGTGCTTATTATTTAAGCAGTTAGTTTTGCTAATGATTTTAGTATTTTGGACACTTTTTGCAGGAAATATCAACGTCAAGACCGAATGTCTTTACTGAAAACATATAATTCTCATAAAAGTAGAAAAATGCCATTTTTTATCATATGTTTCCTTGACTACACGGCTGTATTATGTCAACTAATATAGAAAAACTAAAACCAAAGACATCCTAACTAATCTTTTAAAAAGGAGAGAGGACATGAAAGATGAAAAGTTTGAATTAGGAGAATATAAACTTCGACTCTTCCTTTATAGAAAAAGATGGGCTATCGAGATAAAGAAAGGTAAGGCTAAAAATATAAAATCCCTCAAAACTAAAGATCATGAAATGGCTATTGATGAGTTCTATAAATACAAACTTGAACTCAAAGAAAAAGGGAGACTCAACATCATCTTCGATACAGATATTTTCCGACAAATAGAAATTTTCCTCAATTGGTCGAATGTCAACTCAAATTCCAAAAATACTTATGAAAGCCACAAGACTTCTATGAGAATAATCAGAGAATTTATTTCAAAGAAAAAGGTCAATAAGATCAATCATAAAATGTATGAGGATTTTAAGGCCTATCTTCTTGCAACAGGTAACGCACCTCGTACTTTGGATTTACGATTGACTGCTATTATTGGCATGATTACAGCTCTTGAAAATATGGAATTCATTCCTTTAAGATTGTATCCTAAACCAAAACTTATCAGGGCAAAAAAAGTTATGGCACCTAAATTTTTAACAGAGGATGAAATTGATAGTATCTTGGAGATTTCCAGTGGAAGTTACATTGCTGATATGCTCCTTTTGGCATTAAACACTTGACTGAGAAGAAATGAACTCTGTTATTTGAGATGGGATGATGTTAATTTAGAAAAGGTATGTCTTTTAGTTCAGAGCCATCCAGAAGACAGCTACAATCCAAAAGACTATGAGATCAGGAGGATAAAGCTCAATCGTGATGCCATGTTGTTATTAAGACAA
>JAUWME010000035.1 GCA_030613285.1 Candidatus Zymogenus sp.
TGAGATCATCGGTATTGGGAGCTCACCCTCCCGAGGACTCAGAATAGGGGTGGTCATCATTATTGAGAGTACGGTTAGCTCTATCAAAAAGGCGGTGGAAGAGGCAGAGCTTATTGCTGGCATTGAATTAAAAGCGGTCTATACAGGGATTGCCGGTGGGCACATCAAGGGTTTTAACAGCCACGGGATAATTGCGGTTAAAAACCGCGAGGTTTCAGAAAGCGATGTCAAAAGGGTAATTGATGCCGCAAGGGCAATTGCCATTCCCGTTGACAGAGAGGTTATTCACATCCTTCCGCAAGAGTATATTGTGGACGATCAGGATGGGATTCAACAACCGCTGGGGATGAACGGTGTCAGGCTCGAGGCAAGGGTGCATATCGTAACAGGGGCCGTGGCGTCGGCCCAGAACATCATTCGATGTGTGAACAGAACGGGGATGGATGTGGAGACGATTGTTCTTGAGCAATTGGCGTCTGCAAAGGCGGTGCTCTCTGAAGACGAGAAAGAGCTTGGTGTGGTGATTGTGGATATCGGCGGCGGGACCACCGACATCGCAATTTTTTCCGAGGGGAGCATCAAGTACACGATGGTAATCACGCTGGGCGGAGATCATCTGACCAATGATATTGCAGTGGGTTTGAGGACACCAATTATTGAAGCTGAGAAGATAAAAAAGAAGAGCGGTACTGCAATGGCATCCTTGGTGGACAAGGACGAGACGATTGAGGTTCCGTCTGTGGGTGGAAGAAAACCGAGAGTTGTCTCTCGCCAGATTTTGGCAGAGATAATCGAACCGAGGGTGGAAGAGATTTTGTCTCTTGTGGAACGAGAGGTGACAAGGAGCGGATACGGAGACCTCCTTGCATCGGGTGTTGTTTTAACGGGTGGTTCATCGCTTCTTAGTGGTATGGCTGATATGGGCGAGCAGATATTTAATATGCCTGTACGCATCGGTTATCCAAGAGGAATAAGCGGGCTTACCGATTTGGTAAACAGCCCCATGTATGCAACGGGTGTGGGACTTGTTATTTACGGTTCCGAAAATGGTGGCGGGACGCGTTTTAAGGTTGGAGACGGAAATCTTTTTGGTAAGGTAACAGAAAGGTTCAAAGAGATTATCAGGGACTACTTTTAGAGGGGGGAATGAGAATTATGGATATGTTTGATTTGTTAGAAAACCCAAAAGGTGGGGCCAACATTAAGGTGATTGGAGTTGGGGGTGGGGGAGGAAACGCCGTTGATAATATGGTGCAGCTGGGACTTGTCGGTGTTGATTTTATCTGTGCAAACACCGATGCTCAAGCCCTTAATGCATCCATTGCCCCCTTGAGGCTGCAGATTGGAAATAAACTCACAAAAGGGCTTGGGGCGGGGTCAAATCCAGAGATCGGGAGGATGGCCGCCGAAGAGGACAGGGAGAGGATTCGTGAAGCGCTGGATGGGGCTAATATGGGCGTCATTACAGCAGGCATGGGTGGCGGCACTGGAACCGGGGGAGCCTCAGTTTGCGCAGAGATTGCAAGGGAGGTGGGGGCGTTATCTGTTGCAGTTGTTACAAAGCCTTTTAGTTTTGAAAACAAAAAGAGGATGGAGCAGGCAGAGGCGGGAATTGAGGAGCTTGAAAAGTATGTTGATACGTTAATCTGTATCCCAAACCAGAGACTCTTGGAGATATCTGGAAATCAGGAAACACTCATCACAGCCTTCAGGAGGGCCGATGAGATACTCTACTTTGCTGTCCGTGGGATATCAGATCTCATCAACATCAGGGGGATTGTCAACCTCGATTTTTCCGATGTAAAGACTATCATGGAAGAGACTGGAATGGCAATTATGGGGACTGGAAAAGCTGAGGGGAAAAACAAAGGGACGGAAGCGGCAAGGAGGGCGGTTTCGAGTCCGTTGTTGGAGGACCTTTCCATCAGTGGCGCCAAGGGCGTCCTTGTCAACCTGACCGGAGGAGAAACACTCTCCATGGAAGATGTTGAGGGGGCGATGTCGTTTATTCAAGAAGAAGCCCACAACGATGCAAATATCATCTTCGGGGCAGTTATCGACGAGAAGTTGATGGACGAATTTATGGTGACAGTTATTGCCACCGGTTTTTCGAAGGTAGAAAAGAGGCTCAGTCGGGAGATAATACGCATTGTGCCATCGAAGAATCCGGCAAAAGAGACCCAGGGGCTTGATACCCCCACTTTTATAAGAAAAGAGAGGGAGGAGATGGCCATCCAGAAGGTCACGAGGGGAGTTCGGGGGCCGTCGTCAGATGAAGACTCAGAATACGACATCCCGACCTTTTTGAGGAAGAAGGCCGACTGACAGCGGGCATAAAATATCTTGTGTTACAGGGATACGAAAGTTATCTGAGACAACTCTATGGTTCAGAGTTGAGTCTCGTAAAAGATGGCGGGGGCGGGGGTCTCTCTGCCTGTCTCGTCTATCCCAACCGATATTACGTGGCGATGAGTAATCTCGGCTACCTTTCGGTCTACAGAACTGCCGGAGAAACGTTCGGGGTCAGTGTGGAGAGAGCTACGCTCCCCGACAATGTACATTTGGCGCAGCTTGAAAAATCCGGGAAATCAATCCTCACAATAGAATCCCGACGACCGCTAAAGCAGTTTGATGTGCTCTTGTTTTCAATTTCCTTTGAAAACGATTTCATAAACGTACTGAAAATCTTGAAACTATCTGGTATTCCCCTTCGCTCATCAGAGCGGGACGAGAAGTCGCCGATGATTGTGGCCGGTGGTGCGGCAACAATGATAAACCCGGAGGTTCTTTCTCCATTCGTTGACTTTTTTCCCCTGGGCGATGGTGAAGAGCTTTTGGGTGAAGTTCTCTCAAAACTGTATGAACAGAAAAGAAGTGGAACTCCCAAAGAGGAAATAGTCGATGAGATAGCCTCAATTTCGGGGGTTTATGTTCCCCGTCATTTTAGAGTTACCTACGACAAAAAGGGAAGGATTGGGGAATTTGCGAATATTGTTGGTGGAGAGGGGAAGGTTGTGGTAAGAAAGCTGAGAGACTTTTCCAAGGGCGAGTTTTCGTCATCCATCGTAACGCCAAACACCGAGTTTTCAGAGATGCTCCTTGTGGAAATGGGGAGAGGATGCCCATTCTCCTGCGCATTTTGCATTGCTGACCCAATCTACGCTCCAGTGAGGATGAGGGGGACCGATGAGGTAATCGATGATGTGTGTCGAGGTGTTGAGTTTACGGGAAAGGTGGGGCTTTTGGGTCCGGCGGTTTTGAGCCATCCCGATTTTTACAAAGTCATCGATAAGGTCAGGGAATTGAAAGGCTCTGTTGGGATTCCATCGATGAGAAGTGAGATGTTGACCGATAGTCAGATAGAATGTCTGAGGGAAATCGGCGTGAGGTCGATAACATTGGCTCCGGAGGCGGGAAGTGAAGGTTTGAGAAAGGTTATTGGAAAGGGGATTTCTGACGATGTGTTTTTTGGGTTGATTGAAAGGTGCGTTGCGGCTGGAATTTTTAACGTTCGCCTCTACTTTCTTGTGGGTATCCCCGGTGAGACCGATGAAGATATTCAGGCCGTCGCAAATTTTGCAAAACGGGTACGGCATATTGTGTTGAGCGCCACCAAGGGCAGCGGAAAGGCGGGGAAGGTTACTGTGTCGATGACGCCCCTTGTTCCAAAGCCCCACACTCCCCTTATGTGGATGGCGATGGAAGAACCCGGTAAATTAAACCAGAAGATAAAGAAAATTACCAATATCTTGAAGAAGGCGGGGGGGATAGCCGTGGTTTATGAGCCTCCAAAGTGGTCTTACATTCAGGCACTCCAATCTCGAGGGGACAGGAGAGTTGCCGACATCTTGGAGGGGGTGCTTGAAAAGGGTGGAAACTGGAAGGGAGCCATGAGGGAATCTGCTGTGAACCCTGACTTTTACGTTGTGCGAGAGCGAGATAAAGATGAGTCATTTCCCTGGGATTTTCTTGATTACGGCATCAATAAGGGAAGGCTCTATGAAAGATATCTCAAGATTAGATAATTTGATTTTTTTGTCCAATCTCATAAAATTGAAATACGTGGAATAAATCAAAGAAAATTACTGCCTGAAAAAGTTTAAACAAAATATGAAAATCAACCAGTCTTGACTACTCCCTTTTTTTCTGCTATCTTTAAGCTATGAATCAAAAAAATGACAAAAGAGACCTTTCGCAGGAGATTTGGAAGAGAGCCTTTTCCAACCTAATCTCTGGGGTGAAAATTAGCACTGTCGCTGCAAAGTCTCTTCTCCTCTCATTTGCGGCAACGCTATTTACGATACCATATTTTTACTACTATCTTGTCGTGGCCGTTTCGAAAGATGATGGTCTTTCGATAGCCCAGAACCCTTGGCCGTTTTTGACATTTCAGCTAACTATACTCTTTTCTCTCCTCTTCATATCTTCCATGATCGGTCAAACGTTTTCAAAGAGATATTCTCTTCCGGGCTTTGGAGATTTTAAGAAATTTCTGAAATCGATTCCCATTCTAATAATCACAGGCACCGTTATGATCGCCCTTTCTTTTATCTTCTTTGACCGTTTCTATTTTGAGGTATCGCCCCAGTCATATCCCGTAGATTACAGATACCTCGTTTCGTTCCCATTCAAGGGTGCCCTCACCGAGGAGATTATTGCAAGGCTTGGGCTGACAACCATTGCGGTGGGTCTATTGAGGAGCAAGGGGGCGGGGGTAGTACTTGTTTCGGCTCTTTCGGCTTTTTATACTATTAAATACAACCAGTTTGTGGGGATAGATTCCCAATTTGAGTACCTTTTTGTATGCCAGCTTCTCCTCGCATTTATCTCAAATCTCATTTTTGGCTACCTCTACGTCGAGCATGGGCTTTATTATGCGATGGGGCTGAAGTTTGTCTTTGGACTTAAATATTTTGTGGTGATGGTTTTGTTGGGTTATGTGGGCTGGGTGGTAATATAAAAAGAATGTTTTTGAAAAGAAAAGTTTTGCACAAATGAGAAATCATCCTATTATAGCTTTTGTGATTTGTCTTCTGTTTGTATTTTGTGCCTTTTCCCCTGTGGTTACTATGGCAGAAGATGAGTGGCTGAAGAGTGAGATCCTTTTGGGGATTGATCGCATCTACGATGCGGATATTGAGGGTGGAGAGAAGATATTTGTTGGTATTTGCGAGAGGGCGCCTGAAAATCCTGCCCCGTGGGTTTACCGGGCCATGGCGTTGCTATCATATCCAATACGTGAAAAGACACACGGAGAGAAGCCTCTAAAAAGCGGAGCCAAGGATGTTTCAAGCACAGATGAGATATTTAGACTCCTTGATAAGGGGATTGATCTTTCAAATAAAATTATTGATGGACTCGAAGGTGAGGATTTAGCAAGGTTGCAGTTACTTATGGCCACAGCCCACACCCTGAAGGCGGAACTCCACTTTAGAAAAAAGCAGTACCTCAAGGCAGTTCAGTCCGGCTATCGGGCAAAAAAATATCTTGAGGGTGCGTATGAAACCTCCCCAAAAAACCCGGATGTCCTTTACGCTGTGGGGCTGTTAAAACATGGCGTTGAAAATATCCCAAAAGTTTTGCGGCCGTTCCTGTCATTAATGGAGATAAAATCGGACAAGAAACTCGGTCTTGCATACATTAAAATTGGGGCAGAGAGGGGGGTCTATTCCGCCGTCGGGGCAAAGCTCTTTCTTATGTTAATATCGGTGGGTGAGCAAAAGGATTATACGACCGCCACAAGACTTGGGAGGGAGCTTATTGTCAAATACCCGAACAACCCAGAGATATATTTTCCATACGCATATGCCCTGTCTGAGCTGAAGGATTATACCGGCGCTTTTTCTGTTATCGATTCCTTTATGACAAAAAGCGAAATGGGAACGTTATATTTTTACGAGGCATTGACGGGTCGGATTCATCACCTGAAGGGGAAGGTTTTTATGGATATGGGGAGGCTGGATGAGGCCACAGATGAGCTTGAGCTGGCGCTTATTGTAACTGATATAAACTATGTGTGGGTGCGTCCCCTTGCCTTTGCAAGGTTGGGGATGATTCACGACCTTAAAGGGGAGAGGGTCAAAGCATTGAAGAGATATAAAAGTGCCATTGACACGGAAATTGAGGGTGTGGGAAGGGCCCTTGCAAAGGAGTACACAAGGGAGCCGTATTCAAAAAGTGTCGATGAGAAGGGCGGCAGACACACCACCAAGGATAAGGATGGTGGTGTTAGTTCCGGACCAATAAAGAGTGGTAAAGATAGATCTGGATTTTAGGGTTTTAATATTGGATTTGTATATTAAAAATCTAAAATAAACCTTTTTTAGGAAATTGATATGCAACGTTTAAGTTACGATCCAAAGCACCCCAAATACAAAATTTTCGACGTTGAATTTTCGCTGGAGATCTTCAGCTACAAAAACGTATATGGACTCGATCCTGATAGGAGTGAATTGAAGGTCGAGGGTGATAAGGCCATCCTTACGGCGAGGGGATTGACATGGGCCGGGGGAAGAGAGAAGTGTGAAGGTGGCGCAATGCTCCTTGTGGAAAAGTTGGATTCTGACTCTCCCAGATTGAGATTTAAGGTAGAGGCGGCGTTTAGGGAAAAGTTGAGGGCAGTCAAGGTGATTGTTCACAATCTGAAAGGGGAAGATGTAACGAGCGATCATTCTGCGAATCTGCCATTACCCTGGGGGGGGCTGACTTTTGATTATCCCCGCTGGGACTACGAATATATGTTGAAGATGCCCATCGTTTTTCTGAGGGACGGCGATTCATACACATATTTTTCTGCAAAGGACGAGGTGGTCTCCCCGAAGCGTTTCTCGTTTATCCCAATCGAAGACGAGGAAAAAGTCGTGGACGTGGAGTTGATCTATGAGGCCCCGGCCAACTTCGCCTCTGATATAATTAATTCTGCCCCCTGGGAGATGGGGACGACAAAGGAGACAGTTGTCGAGGCGGGCAAATTCTTTGACTGGGTTGCCGACACATACAATTTTTCAACATACGAGAAAAGGGCAGATGTCCCCGAATGGATGAGAGAGGTAAGCCTTGTACTCTCAATTCACGGGATGCATTTTTCGGGCTACATTTTTAATACCTACAAGGAGATGCTGACTGTTCTAAAGTGGTTTGCTGATCGAATGGAGGGGAGGAGGCTTCTTGTTTACTTGCCGGGGGGGGAGGGGCGCTATTATTGGCAGTATGGCGATTATCGTCCAGAGCCGAGGCTTGGGGGTGTTGGGGAATTTAGGAAATTTATCGATGGGGCAAAGGAGCTTAACGTGAAGGTAATGCCGATGTTTGGCGCAAACTGCACAAATCGCGAGCATCCCGATTTTCCAGAATACGGCCCCATTTCGCTCCTTCACGACGCTTCGGGAACGCTCTTTCACGGAAATCGTCCCGACTGGAGCACCGACAGATCTTACGACCCCGGCTGGCAGATTTGGCTCAACCCGGCGGCACCGGCGTGGCAGGAAAAACTCCTCAATTCCTTGACAGGGATGATAGATGAGTACGATCTCAGCGCAATCTTTTTGGACACCCACGACACTTGGACAAACGATCCCTACTATCAGGTCTACGAGGGATGGAAGGATATTAAAGCGGAGTTGAGGTCGAAGTATCCTGATCTGTTGATTGCGGGAGAGCTTTGGTACGATGCCCTCATTGGGATTACTCCCTTGACGCAATGGGGCGGGCCTGCTCACTGGCCGGGTATTTTTGAAAAATATGCTCGTTCAACACCACACCTCTGCTATCCATCCCCATGCCGCGGGAGCACCGGCGTGCATGAATTTGGATATGGCCCCTTTGCTATGCCGACTTTGAGCAAAGGACAGATTCCGATGGTTACCATTGTGGACGGAACCTTGGCCACTGCCCCGGACAAGTTGATGGACTATGTGAAGCTTGGCGAAGAGTACGCCGAGAATTTTCTGGAAAAATAGCAAGCAGTATTGTTAAAGTGAACAAAAGTGGGGGCCGGAAAACCGACCCCCATCGTTTGTGACATTACAGTAATTTAGCTACCAGCGACTACTACCGCCGCCGCCTCCACCTTTGCTGCCGCCTCCACCTTTACCATGTCCCATGCTGTTGCCGCGACCACGGCCTCTGAATGCGTACGGATTATCTTCCAGTTGCTTTTTGGTCAAAAGTTTCCGGGCATCGTTTCTGAAATCATTCTGAAGTTCATATCGCTTATCCCGCAGGTCCCGAATTTCCTTATTGGCCTTATCGATCTTTGCAAAATCGGGCTTCTCGGCCCGATAAAGCCCCTGAAGCTCTACACGCTTCAACTGCATCTCGGTCATGATTTTGGCTCCCGCCTCGACGTTTTTTTTCTGAAGGTTTGTAAGTTTCTGCTGTTGATTTTCTGTAAGATCAAGGGTGCTATTGTTCCAAGGGCAGTTGCCGGGATAAGAGCCGCCGGTTCGGTTTCCTTTGGTTTTGTCTTTGGCAAAAGCTGGAACGGTGATGATCAGCACTGCCATAGTTACTGCAATCGCTGTAATTGTTAATCCTCTTTTCATTTTCTTTTCTCCTCTTTGTTTTAGGTTCTTCTATTTTCTGGTGCACCACGTAACAACAATTTGTAAATATTTTTTTAGTTCGTCTCAGGTGGGTTTTCACCCTTAGGTTGATTGCCTCCCCATCTTTCCATCATGTTTCTCCCGCCGCCAGGGCCCATACCTTTACCGGGGCCTCCCTTGCCACCCGTTGGGCACATATGTCTTTCAATATATCTGTTCAACTTTCGGGCCTGATGTGGTGTGAGAATCTCCCTTATTTTGAGTATCTGCCTTATAACCTTCATTTGTTGTTCCAGTTCAAGGGCAGACACCTCGGCGATCCTCTTGTCAATTTCCTCAAGATTGGGCTCTTCTTTGTTAAGCAGGTCAAAGAGCTCCTTTCTTTTGTCATCGATGGTTTTTCTATAACTATGATGTATTTCTTTGTTTTCTGTAAAGAGTTTGTCAATCTCCTCTTTCTGTTCCTTGCTTAGATTAGTATCGTTTTCTAACCACCTTGGAAGACCGGGCTTTTTATTACTATATCCCGGTGCAGATGGCCCCATCTCCGGAGAGCCGCCTCCCGGTGGGCCCGGCGGTCGATGTCCCGGTGGGGAAAAAGCGGGCCCAATGGGATTAGTCTTGTTTGTAATTGCTCGGTAGGCGATTGTGCCAAAAAGCCCAATATTTATTCCGATGGAAACAATAATGATAATTATCAGGGTTTTTCTATTCATTTGTATTCTCCGTTTCTGTGCCAAAGTAAAGATTTGTCAGGGACTCTTCATCAGAGTATGAGACACTCTCGATCATGTTATCGAGGTATGAGGTGGCGGTGGAAGAGTCGGGTTCTATGTAGTTGGCAGTGTTTGATGCATCGGGTGTAAGCATTCCTGACAAGAGGCCTATTGATATTCCCACGATGATTGCAAATGAATATGATAGTGAAGCTGAAAAGGAGGGACGAAGTTTTGCTCGGTCTTTGGAAGGAAAAAAGTTTTCTAATAGTCCCAACACACTCCCTTCATTGCGGGACTTAATTTCGAGGAATTCGATTTCTTTTGCCACGGAGTCAACGAGATTATACTTTTCTGGAATCTCCACAGTCTCCAGAGAGTTGGCAAGACCCGAAAAGAGAGCCTTCTCTTGTTTTAGCGCTTCCCGGCAGGCCTCGCATCCTGCAAGGTGATCGTTAAGCGCTATCTTCCTTTTGGGATCAAGCTCTCCGTCGAGGTGCGGCCCGAAAAGCATTTTTGCTTTTTTGTGGGAAATTTGTTTCCCCTTTGTTATGTTAGATGATTTCTTTTTCATAATTCTGTCCTCAATTATATAAACACCTTTTTTTCAAAAAGCCTTCGGAATTATTATCACAAAATAAAATAAATTAAACTACTATTTGCACTCAAAAAAACGCCGGTAGAAGTCAAAAAGCTTGCCTAAAGTATCATTTCCCTCCAACCTGCCACTCCCTCCTACCAACTTGTTCCCCTTTAACCAGATACTCCCTACAAATAATACCGACTACCCTCTCATATTAAGATTTTAGGATGCCGACACGCCTCGCTTTTGCAATTCAGCTTTTAGTTTAGTTTTTGCCCGAATGAGGAGCGACTCCACCCCGGCCACGCTTCGTCCTGTGGATTTTGAGATCTCTTTGTAGCTCATCCCCTGGGTGTATTTTAGGATAATAGCGGAGCGTTCGGCGGGGTTCAGTTGCATCATGGCCTCCTTGATAGTATCAGAGGTTTCGATGGCCATCGTTCCCGTTTCTGGATTGTCGTCTGGGGTGGTTAGTGTTTCTATCTTTTCATCGTTGTCGATAGGTTTTGTGTCGGGCCTTTTTTTTGCGATTAGCTCGTTGATGGCCAAGTTGTGGGCAACCCTGAAGAGATACGTGGTGAACTTCGCTTTTGGTTTGTATCTATCTCTTGCCTTGTAGATTCTAAGGAATACTTCCTGAGAGAGTTCTGCGGCTGTGTCGAGGTTTCCTGAGTAACGCATAAAGTAGTTTATCAAGGCGTTCTGATGCCTCTTTACAATGACATCGAAGGCGGACTTATCCCCCTTTGCAATTAAAGCCATCGCTTCAAAGTCTGTCATCTCATCTTTTAAGGTATTTATTTCCACTATATTATATTAACATAGTTATTGTGAAAATCCTTCGGAATTTGTTTACGTATTTATGGAAACCGCAAAATATTGAAGAAAAAATTAAAGAACTAAATTGCAAAGTAGATTTTCATGTGATAATATGCCTAAAAACAAAGTGCTTCTTAAAATGAAGGAAAATAATGGAAAACAAAATAAAATCCAAATTGACGAGAAAAATTCTTG
>JAUWME010000087.1 GCA_030613285.1 Candidatus Zymogenus sp.
TGGCGACAGTGACTGGGGATCAGATGAGATAATCTACATTCAAATCTGTTCAGAGGCGGGAGACGCCGATCCCATCAAGATGAAGGAGGATGGCAATACCGGGGTCTTCTATATTGATGAGGTTCACTACGGCAGGGATTATATCATGACATACCTCGTGGCTGATTATCCCGGAAGCGCGATCGATCTTGATCTCTATGTAAATCCAAACGATACGATATCAATAGGTGGGGTAGATGATGATCCGTACAGCAATTCTGACTGCGATGACCTCTTCTTTAACTGCCTTGTTACCGTTGATGTGGTGCCTGACCCGTGTGAGGATATTCCGAATGCGCCAACAAATCTATCGATGTCAACCCTTGGCCAAACCGGAGTAATATTAAGCTGGATTGCACCGACCACAAATACTGATGGAAGCGACCTGACTGACCTTGTCGGTTACCGAATCTACCGAAATTATGATAGCTACGGGTTTGTATTGCATGCAATAGTGGGGGACGTTACTACTTGGTCAGAGACCACAAGTGGAAAACTCAAAGATCATACCTATGAGTATTACATCAAAGCGATAGACGTCTGCGACCCGGTAAACGAAAGCGCCGAGTCCAACCATATAAGCAACTAAAATAGTTGGGATTTAAGGTAAGGTGACTAAAATGAAAAGATTGCTAAAAAAATTCAAAGATGACGAGTCGGGCCTGACATTGATAATTGTGATGATGTTTCTCTTCCTCTTGACTATCCTTGGGATGACGATGTACTTCATGTCATCGGCAGACGTGAACATCAGCAGGAATATCTTTCGTGGGGCCAGATCATTTTATGCCGCAGAGGCGGGGATAAGCGAAGCCATAGCGAGGCTTAACCTCTCAACATCAGATCCCAAGTACGACGTTGCGATGTATGATTCGGCGCCATTTGATATCAATTGGTCATACAATCTCTCAAGTGCGCCGGAGTTTACGGGCGAGCTTGATAGTGGCGATACCTATGAGGTTCAAATTGAGCATAGAACAATCGATCATGATGATGATCCGACTACCGACGATGTTGTGGTGACTTACGACAAGGGCTATTTCCCATCTATCACCTATCCTGCGGCGGGAGAGGGATATGCCGTGGAGAGAATAACTTCAACGGGTTATTCTTCGGACGGCGAAACGGTGGTGGTCATGGAAATATCGAAGATACCCATGGATGTTCAAGTAGAGGGAGCGGTAACGGCCAACTCGGACGTTAATTTAACGGGAAATATCAATATAGACGGGCACGACCACGATATGGAGGGAAATCTTGGAGGAGCGGGAAATGATTCGACGGGGGTTAAGACCACCACTGGAAACACCGTCACTTCTGGGGGGTCCGCCTCCGTAAGTGGAGACCCAGCAACCGACAATACCCTCGATCCCAATACCTATCCAAACTCCCCGGAAGAAGTATTGGGACTTTCCGGGGCGGCCGCCGGTGATTATCTCGACGCGGCAAACGTGGACTACTATGGCCCCTACGACGGCTCTATAGGGATGAATAGCGGCTCCGCACTTGAAGGCATTACATACATCACCGGTGATTACCCAGGCCCGAAAGAAAATGGCAGCGGGATACTAATAATTCACAATCCAAACTTCGACCCGTGCAGATACGAGGCGTCAACTTCGGCGGATCCAACACATCCCTGTTGGGACACGGACTGGGAAAACCCCGCTGACACATACTACTATCTGGGGGCAAATAAGTACCATGATGATGCCACCGTTCAACCGGCAAAGCTGGGGAATTACACCTCCACAGCAACTTTTAAGGGCCTCATTATTGCCGATTTTGTTGAAAAAATTGCGGGAACTCCAACAATAATCGGCGCTATAGTTTCGCTCTCATCATTTGACGTTCAACACTATGGAACAGGAAACGCCGATATTCTTTACAGTTCCGAGGCACTCAATAACTTCGCTTCCATGGGGTTTGCAACGAAGATAAGCTGGCACAAGCAATAGTATCTTTACATATTGTTCAAAATCGCTATTGGGAGTTAGGCATAATGAAGGTTCTAATTGTAGACAGCGATCCTGTTTACAGGGAATTTCTTGAGGAAACCTTTTCTCTTCTATCTCATAACGCAACCTCTGTTTCCGACGGTTACGATGCCATAGATTACGTTATGGAACACACTGTAGACCTCGCCTACATTGAGATCAATATCCCTGGGATTGATGGCTTTCAAACCTTCAATAAGATTAGGGAAGTAGATCCCAATGTTCTAAGCATCATGATGTATCGAACTATCTCAAAGGCGATGATGAATAACATCATTCAGGATGGTATTATTTTTTGCATTAGCAAGCCGTTTTCGATAAGTGTAATAGAGGAGATTGACAAAATTCTAATCGATCATCCGCTTTCTCAAAAAATAACTAATAGGCAGTATAATCAAAATGGTCTTGATTCTGAAAGTGTTTTGGAAGCAAAAATACTGATTGTCGACGATACAGATGAGATTGTAGACGTAATCAGGCGTTGCCTTGAATATGAAGGATTTCACAATTTGAGCTCTACCCATGATGGACAAGAGGCAATAGATGATTTCAATGCGAAAAAACACGATGTGGTTATTACAGACATAGTTATGCCCAGAAAAAATGGCATGGATGTATTAAAGCACGTGAAGGCAGTATCTGTCAATTCGCAGGTTATTATTATTACAGCAAACGGCAACAAGGACACCGCCATTACCGCTGTTAAGTGCGGAGCATATGATTATATTGAGAAGCCCTTCAACTTGGGAACTCTTTCGAGAATTGTCAAACTTGCTGTAGAAAAGAGAATTTTTCTTGACAATCAAATAGTTCATTAACCACTCAATAAGTAGAATTTGGTGTTTGTCTTAACACCCGCAGCCTACCATTCGCAGTCCATCTCTTTGATGCATCCTTTCCTCCTTAAACTTTAACCTAACATCTTTTCGTATTTTGTGTCCAAGATAATCGGATGTACCTCATTCGAAAGGTGGTTGTCTTAATAATTTTTTCAAATTTAGTACAATTATCTTGACACTAAGTATCTTTTTTGATAGTAATTAGCCAGCAAAACACTTTTTTTATTTTGTCTCTTATTGCAAATGTTAGAAAAAAAATATCTACTTGCTTTCATAGTTCTTCTCCTAATGTCCATATCGACTACTTGCTTGGCACAGTTAGAAGGTAAAGATTTTGGTGACAAAACTATTCCTATTCTAATTTCTGCCGATATGCTTACGTATGATCGGGAAAACTCGATTTATACCGCCGAAGGAAATGTTGAAATAACGAGAGGCAATGCCTTGCTAAAGGCTGACAAAGTTATTTTTAATGGAGAGACCAAGATGGCCGAGGCAGAGGGGAATGTCTCTTTGTACGACGGCGAGGATATGGTGAAGGGTGATCTGCTAAAAATAAAAATGGATACCCAAACTGGCATTATTTATAACGGCATGATTTTTTATGCCGAAAAGAATTTCTACATTTCAGGTAAAGAGCTTGAGAAGTTGGGGGATAAGAAATATCATTTTAAAAGGGGTACTTTAACGACCTGTGATGGGAGCTCTCCGGCCTGGACGATATTGGCCAAAGAGGGTGATATGGACATAGGAGGCTATGCCAAGGTCTGGGGGGGGGTCTTTCAGATCAAGGAAGTCCCTGTTTTCTACTGGCCCTTTGCAATCTTCCCTGTCAAGAGGAAGCGTCAATCCGGTTTTTTAATTCCAAAAGTCGGTTATTCCAAAGATGATGGCGCAAAGTTTCTTATTTCCTACTTTTGGGCAATAAACAAAAGTATGGATGCTACAGTTCTTGCAGACATTATGACCGAACGCGGCACCAAGGTCGGTCTTGAATATAGATATTTTCTCAGAGAAGACTTGAAGGGGCAGGCAAACTTCTCCTTTATTCAGGATTTGATAGAAGATGATTTCCGTTGGTCGGTATCTTTTGAACATCAACAGGAGCTTCCTTGGGATATTTATACTAAATGGGATATAAATCTTGTTAGTGATGATCATTATTATGAGGATTTAGAATCATTCTACGACAATCTGCCTAAAACGGAACCAAGATTTCTCACATCAAAAGTTTCTTTTACCAAGGAACTCGATTGGGCTGAATTCGCAATCAATTTTATTTATCGTGATGATATGGATGATGCATCTGATAGTAGGACAATTCAGATTCTTCCCGAAGCCTCATTCATCATAAAGCCGTACGAAATTCCAAATACCCCTTTAGTTGTTAGTATGGATTCTCGATTAACAAACTTCTATCGAAAAGAGGGTGTATCAGGATTACGAATAGATGTTCGTCCAGGGTTGAATATGCCGCTGAATGTAGGGTCTTTTGAAGTTGAGCCTTGGATTGATGGGATTTTTACATGGTGGTGGCCTAACAACAATAATAAATATACATCTGATATTCATTATTCCTCTAATTTGGAAAGATACACGTTTATAACAGGTCTCAAAGTCTCCACAGAGCATTCATGGACATTAGACAGTAATTTTGAGTCATTTGATACAATAGAGTATACGATATCTCCTGTTGTCAATTACACATATGCTCCTTATCTTGACCAAAAAAAGTATCCCAGACTTGATAATTTGGATAGAGTTTGGGGTAGAAGTATCTTGTCGGTTGCTTTACTTAATAGTTTTGTAGGCAATGTTGAACCATCGACAGGAGATGTACCCACAAGGAATTTACTAAGTGTTGAATTAGGAGTAGATATAGATTTTGAAAAGGATTCAGATAGCGTACCATATAATGTTTCTGGAAGTTACATAACGTCTTACTTTGAGATTAGGTCTAATCCTTCAGAATATGTAGAATTTGGTTTTATTGCAAAATATAATCATTTTGTCGATGATTTTTCATTAATTGCCGGTGATATTACTTTAAAAGATCTTAGGGGTGATTATCTTTCTGTTAGCTACAACAGTATAAATGAATTTGTTTACAAGAGGGATGAAGAGAGATTTAGATTACGTAAATACGAGTACATAAATGGCGAATTAAAAATAGTGGTCTACGATGAGTTAGATTTATTTTTCTACTCTCGGTACTATGTTAGTACCGGAGATGACACCGAGGATAGTGATTCAAATAAAATTGGCTCAAACTATTTAGGTGTTGGGGTAGATTATCATCATCAGTGTTGGGGAGTATATTTAGAGTTATACAATAAGAGCTGGATATACGAGGATAAAAAAGACGATTTTGGGTTTATGTTAACTGTTACCCTAAGGGGATTGGGTTCAATTAAGTTTAGATAGCTTCGCTGTTATTCACTATATATTGTTAAAATGTCAAAAAGGTTTTTCTTCAGGCTTGTATCCTTTAGGCATATCAACCAACCTAAATAGTTCTTGATTTGTTTTTTCTAAACCCCCGGTGATCTCGCTTCTCGATAAAGTGTTTCCTCTTAATTTAGAGTTCTCCTTGTTTGTGTTTTACACAAATGGACTCTCATTTGTTGCTGTCCGGTTTTGTGGCTGAGGGTCAATAGGTAATTAAATTCTATCAAGAAGCAACTTCTTTTCCACCGCTCTCTTCACAGTCCTCGGAAAGGTGTCGATGTCCAAAGGTTTCTCAATATAGTCATATGCGCCGAGCTTTAATGCGGTAATCGCACTGTTTTTGTCAGCATTTGCAGTGATTATAATCACCTGGGAATTTTTTGAGATAGCCTTTACGTGCCTCAAGACCTCAATGCCGCTTTTTTTCGGCATGACGATATCTACAATGACCACATCGTGCATATATTCGTTGAACTTCCTAATAGCTTCTTCGCCATCATTGGCCGTATCTAAATAATTGAAATTCTCATATTCTAGGCATTCTTCGATTACTCCGACAATTTCTTTTTCATCATCTACTACAAGAATTTTTGCTCCACTTATTTTTTCTGTATCAAAACCAAATGGGTTATCGTATATAAATTCAAGTGGGTCTTTTATTTTACTATAAGCTTTATTGATCTCTTCTATTTCCTCAATCGTGAAAGGTTTTGCAAGACAAACATACATACCCTTTTGAAAGTTGGTTTCCAACATCACATCCACAGACTCTCCGGAAATCATCACTGCTGATACCTTGGGATCTAAATCTCGAATCTTTGTCAATGTTGCAAAACCATCAATCCCTGGCATGGAAATGTCGATATATGCAAGGTTCACATCATGTTCTCTAACATAATCTATTGCACTATAACCATCTGCTACACATACAACACTATGTCCCATCATGTTTAATACTTCCTTAAGATAATCTCTGATAGTAGGATCGTCATCTACAACTAGAATCTTCATTTCGAGAATCTCCTTATAATAAAAATTGTTTGTTTCAAAAGACTAATGTTGAACTAATCTGACAATAAATCGTTCAATTTATTGAGTAACTCATCAATTACAAACGGCTTTTCAACATATTTTACCCCGGTAATCTTAAAGAAGTTTTGAGTCTCTTTCCCCAGAACATCACCGGTAATAAAGAGCATCTTCTCTGTTAGTTCTGGGTTTTCCTTTTGGACAAATGTATAGAGATTCTGACCGCTCATTCCCGGCATTTTCATGTCAGATATTATGACATCATACCCGCCTCTTTTCAATAGCTCAATGGCTCTATCCCCGCTGTTGGCAGTTTGAACAAAATAGCCCTCGCTTGATAACGCTTCAGAAATGACTTCCACCAATGAATCTTCGTCTTCCACTACAAGTACTGATATTGCACCCTCAGGCTTCTTCGGCCTCTCCATTTCCACCTCATCTATTTTTGCAACTTCTTTTTCTATGGGGAGCTCTATGGTGAATTTCGCGCCTTTGCCTATCTCACTCTCTACATTCATTTTTCCACCGTGTTCATTTACAATGCCGTAGATGATACTCAAACCGAGTCCGGTTCCTTTACCCACCTCCTTGGTGGTAAAAAATGGATCGAATATCTTATTGATATTTTCCTTCGGGATGCCGAGACCATTGTCTTCAAATTCTATCAGTATTGTTTCATCACGCTTGTACGATTTGATATTGAGAACCCCCCCCTTTTTTCCTTTGAGGGCATCGTGGGCATTATTGATGAGATTGATAAAGACCTGCTGGAGCTGGTAGGGATCGGTAGACGTCACTGGAATATCTTCTGATAGTTCCAGCCCTACATCGATATTATCCACTCTCAATTCATATTTCCTGAGTTTGTAGGATTCCATGATCACGTCATTTACGTTAATCATCCTTCGTTCGGGCTTGTGTTCCCGGGCAAAAGCGAGGAGACCGCCTACAATCTTTGTGCACCTTATGGATTCCCTTTGTATGACTTCCAATTTTTCTTTTATTTTACCAGATATATCCTTTCGCATCAAAAGCTGGGCATTTCCAATTATCGCAGTGAGAGGATTGTTAAGCTCGTGGGCAACACCGGAGAGTATCCCCCCAAGACTTGAGAGTTTTTCCGTCTGGATGAATTGCGCCTCCATCTTTTTCCTTTCGGTGATGTCCCTTATAATCCCATGGTAGCCGATAATATTTCCCAAACTGTCTTTCCTGACGGTTGCTGTTAAGAGTGAATTTATAGTATTGCCGTCCTTTCTCTTGAAGGTAATCTCGTAGTCTTTGACAAATCCTTCTTCTTCAACTAATTTCTGGAATTTCTCCCGGTCATTTGGGTTTACGTAAATATCTTTTACTATATCCAATTCAAGTAGTTCATCCCTCGTATATCCGAAGAGCTCTTCCCCAGCGGGATTGATGTCGAGATACCTTCCATCGATCGTAGAAATGTAAACGACATCCATACTGGTCTCAAAGAGGGTGCGCCATTTCTCCTCTGATTGTGAAAGTTCAAGCGTACGTTCTATAAGGAGTTG
>JAUWME010000335.1 GCA_030613285.1 Candidatus Zymogenus sp.
ATAGTTATTTTCCTAAGTTTAACCTTGTAATAGTATCACGTTTCCTATATGTTGTCAATTAGATTTGAATTTGATTTAGATTTGTTTTTATCACTAAAGGTACTACTTACCTTTAATATTAGATATTTCAAGGGGGAATTATCCATGTCCCAAAATAAAGCCACCACACCGAGTGGAAAAAAGAAAATCCAAAAATTACCGCACAAAACAGTTGTGGGATTTCTCGGCTCTGGAAATATGGCAGAGGCTTTGATACGCGGAATCATCGACACAAATCTCACCGATGCGGACAAAATTATTGCGGCGGATGTCTCAAAAGAGCGGCTGCAATACATTTCGGATACTTACAAAATTGAGACCACCGAGAATATTGCTGACATGGCAAAAAGAGCGGATGTCATCTTCATCTCCACAAAACCCAACCAAGTTAAAGATGCGCTCCAATCCATTGCAAAAGAGATTAGTTCAAAAAAGCTCTTGATATCAATCGCTGCCGGGGTGACGATTCATTCCATTGAGTCGATACTAAAAGGGGAAATTCCCATCATCAGGGTGATGCCCAACACCCCCGCCCTTGTCCTCTCTGGGATGACAGCCATCTCCCCCGGATCGTCGGCAAAAGATGAGCACATGAAGATCGCCCACTCAATCTTTTCCGCTGTGGGGGAAGCGGTTGTAGTCGATGAGGGTCTCATCAATGCTGTTACGGCCGTTTCTGGAAGCGGACCTGCGTATATTTTTATGATAATTGAGGCCATGGCAGACGGTGGCGTGAGGGTGGGATTGCCGCGAGACATTGCCACAAAGCTTTCTGCCCAGACCGTTTTGGGTGCTGCAAAGATGGTAATCGAGACGGGAAAGCACCCCGGCCAACTCAAAGATATGGTAGCATCGCCCGGCGGAACCACCATCGAGGCGCTTTCTGTGTTAGAGGACAACGGCGTTCGGGGGGCATTTATCGAGGCTGTAGAGGCCGCATTTTTGCGGGCTTTGGAGATGTCTGAAGAGTAGTCAGCCATACCTGTCTGCGCCTATCTACTTACAGAGTAACTTGCTTTGGCGACCCTTAATATTTTTACTGAATAACCTGCAATATTGACTTAAATAAGCGACCTAAACAAGCTGCCTGCAATGTCAGACTTTTATTGAAACCAACCTGTCGATCGACTTGTTCTGATAATTTGCAATATCTATTCTGTGAGCAACCTGCCATATTAACTATATTGGGAGATTACTTCGACCCACTATGGCAAACTATTTTGGCAACCAGATATTTTCGCCATCCCAAAACCGATACTACTCAAACAGTTTCTTCATACCCTTATCAAGCTCATCGGCCAGAAGCGCCTGTCCCACATCGGGATGATTGGCCCAATCGACGAAACCCCAGTCCCTGGTGTCAGCAAAGGTGTCATTCATCCCCCAGTGGTTTTTCTCCACCATCTTAAAACCATCCTTGGTCATAAGAAAATGGAAATTAAAGAGCACCCCGATAAGTATGCTGAAAATGATTATACCAGCGACTAAAAGCCCAAGAGAGCCACCCGCCAAAATGAATGGGAGCGCCTTACTCTTTTTTGAAGTGGTCTTCTTTTTCTTCTTTTTTGAAGTTCGTTTCGTTGTCCGTTTTGTTGCCATATTTTTTCTCCTATCTGTTTTTATTGTCGTCTAAGCAAAAAATCAACCCCTCGATCCAAAGATCGCCGTCCCAACCCGCACCATTGTCGCCCCCTCCTCAATTGCAACGGTGTAATCTGCTGACATCCCCATAGAAAGCTCGTTCATCAACACATTTGGGATATTCTTCGCCTGAACTTTCTCCCGTATCCCCCGCAGTGTAACAAAGAAAGGCCTTGCAGTTTCAGGATCAAGACCAAAGGGCGGCATCCCCATAAGCCCCTGAATCTTGAGGTTCTCAAGGGTCGATATCTCGCCAACAAGATCGATGACCCCCTCCACCGAGATTCCAGATTTCTGTTCCTCAAAGGAGATGTTCACCTGTACGAGGATATCTTGAACTTTCCCCATATTTTTTGCCCTCTTGTCAAGCTCCACGGCCAAGGGAACGCTGTCTACCGTGTGGATGAGGTCAAAAAGCTTCACTGCATATTTTGCCTTGTTCCTCTGCAGACGTCCGATGAAATGCCACCGAACTCCGCCCCCGACGCCACCACCTTCTCCTGCAGTTACTCCTGCAATCAATATTTCCTCTATCTTCTCCTTTGCCTCCTGCACGTAGTTTTCACCCAGATCCGTGGCCCCCGCCAAAATCGCCCTTTTTAGCACCTCCACATTCAATGTCTTCGTAACCGAGATAAGGGTTACTTCGGCAGGATCCCTTCCAGCCTGTTTGCACACTCCCTCGATATCACCCCACACCCGTTTAAGGTTATTTCTAATTTCATCAATTTCCAACAAAGCCTCTCCCCCATAAACAAAAAACCAACAATCTACTTTAACCAGAAAATTCCAAAGCCCCAAGCTCCAAAAGCTGGCCCACCACAACAGTGAGAGGAAGACCAACTACATTAGAATATGAGCCACTAATCCCAACCACCATAGAAGAAGCATACCCCTGAATGGCGTAAGCACCCGCCTTGTCCATAGGCTCTTTCGTTGCCACGTAGGCCCCAATCTCAGCAATCTCAAGCTCCTTCATTGTAACCCGTGTTTCAGAAAACCCAGAAACCTCAATTCCCAAATCCACCGAAACCACGGCATATCCTGTAATCACGCTGTGAGTCTTTCCAGAAAGACGCTGGAGCATATCTTTTGCATCAGATACATCCTTCGGTTTTCCCATCACAACGCCGTCAAGGAGCACAATGGTGTCCGCCCCAATAACAAAAGCATCAGGATAGTCCCCCGCCACTGCCTTGGCCTTATCCAGAGATAATCTCTCAACATGCTCTGTGGGGCTTTCTTCGGCCCCAAGGGTTTCATCCACGTTGGCGGCAACCACGTCAAAGACCACCCCCACCGAAGCGAGAAGCTCCTTTCTTCTGGGCGAATTTGATGCAAGGATAATCTTTCCCTTTGTTTTGAACAACTATTTTTTCTCCTCTTTGACCACAACCACGAAATAGTGCCTATCAGCCTCACTTAACACCAACATCAAAAACCAATTAAATATTTGCCCACAGCACCAATAATTGTACTAAAATATTGTACTAAAAAGCTTGAAAAAAAAAGTCAATGGTGATATTGTGCAATATTACACTTTTTGGGTAAAAAATGCAATGAAACAGTTGAATATTCAGTCACAAAAAAGAATTGAGATGATCGACATCACAGCCGATGTCAAAAAGGCGGTAAAGGAGAGCAACGTCTTGAGGGGCACTTGCTTGATCTTCGTTCCCCACACCACCGCCGCTGTAACGATCAATGAAAATGCCGACCCGGACGTCCCCAGAGACATCTTGGACAAGCTCTCTCGTCTCGTACCCGCAGACGAAAACTACCGCCACGTGGAGGGAAACTCCGACGCCCACATAAAATCGAGTTTTTTTGGAGCGTCAGAGACAGTGATAATCGAAAATTCAACTCTCGTGCTGGGAACTTGGCAATCTATCTTCTTCTGCGAGTTTGACGGCCCCAGGAGAAGAAACGCCATCGTTAAAATCATTTCCGAAAAACAGAAAGGGTCGTCCGATTAATACATACCTGACAAAGTGAA
>JAUWME010000085.1 GCA_030613285.1 Candidatus Zymogenus sp.
CCGCCACCTCTGGCTGAGGTCGAGAAAGCAGCTTGCAATCATGCTGATAAGGGACGAGGTAGTGACGGCCGTAAGGGAGTTTTTTAGGGAGAATGACTTTATCTTGATAGATTCGCCAATCTTGACCGGCTCCATTGGAGAGAGCGCCGGGTCGCTTTTTTCCACAGAATATTTCGACCTCGGAAATGCCTACCTCGCCCAGACGGGACAGCTTTATCTGGAGGCGGCCATCTATGCCTTTGAGAAGGTTTATTGCTTTGGCCCCACATTCCGGGCAGAAAAATCGAAGACGAGGCGACACCTGACGGAATTTTGGATGATTGACGGTGAGATGGCCTTTGAGGACAATGATGGAAACATGGATTTTCAGGCGAGGTTTGTCTCCTTTGTTGTGAAACGGGTGTGGGAAAGACGGGGGGATGAACTGAAGGAATTAAAAAGGGATACCGGCCTCCTTGAGAAGGTGGTTCCCCCTTTCGAGAGGATATCCTACGACGAGGCGGTGGAGCTTCTGAAATCTCAGGGGAAGAATTTTGAATGGGGAAAAGACCTCGGCGGTGAAGACGAGACGGTGCTTACAAAGTTGTTTGAGAAACCCCTTTTTGTGTACGATTATCCGAAGGAGGTAAAGGCGTTTTACATGAAACAGCACCCGGAGAGAGACGACCTTGTAAAGTGCAGCGATCTTTTGGCCCCGGAGGGGTACGGCGAGATTATCGGCGGTTCTGAGCGGGAGGACGATTACGACAGGCTTTTAAAGAGGATAAGGGATGAGAATCTCCCGGAGGAGTCCTACGGATGGTACTTAGATCTTCGGAAGTACGGGTCAGTTGCCCATTCTGGTTTTGGGTTGGGGCTGGAGAGGACTGTGGCGTGGATATGCGGCATTGAGCATCTTCGGGAGGCAATTCCTTTTCCGAGGATGATGGGTAGAATATATCCATAAGTTGCCATAAATATCAAACTATTGATGCAAATTGCGTGAGTGATAATAAGGAGCCCGGACGGGCGGGGGGGTCAATTTGTGGGAGCTTTTGTTAGCTCAGTGTAAACGGGGGACGGTAACCCCAGTGCGGATAAAATGAACGGTACCAACAATAGGAACGGAATTGACATTAAGAACCGAGGCTACAGCATTAACGTAGGTTTCAATCTGCCCCCTGTACTTCTCCGCTCTTTTTTCCTCTTCGCCCACTGTTACTCTATCCGTCTTGTAGTCGAGGATTACAATCTCATCGTTTCTCCTGTAGATTAAATCAATTCTCCCCACCATGGTTGTTTCGCCCAATGATGTGATGATGGGAACCTCCCTCCCAATGACATCCGATGCTGCAATCTCACCGGCCTTGTCTGACGACAGGAACTTTGCAACGAGGGCCTTTGCCTCAAACATCACCTCGTCTTTTATTTTTTCATCAATGGGAAACGAAGCCGATATCTTTTTGAGAAGCTCATCGATGTCCGGGGGGGATGCAAAGTCGATTTCCTCAAGGGCGAGATGAACGAGGCTTCCCACAACGGCTCCAACGTTAGCTCCGCTACCAGTTATGCCATGAGGAGATATTGCTCCATCCTCGTCTTCGATTTTGAAGGATTCATAATGAAATGCAGCGATGGGGTCTTTGAATTGTTTTGACACAGAGCTGTAAAAAATGGTTGATATAGCCCGCTGGTATTCGTCTAATCTTTTTTTCTCCCTCTCCCTCGCCTCCTCGATGGGTTTAATATTACCAACGCCTTCAATGTAATCGACTATCCTATTTCGCTTTTTCTTGATGCTCACCTTTTGACTTTGACCAACTTCACTTTTTTCGCTACTAATTTCTATAAAGCGCAAGAATGGGTAATCGCTCAAAAATTCAATGTTACCATCCTCGTCCTTATCTCCAGCAAGGCCGGCAAATTCGAGGATGCGCCTCATATGCCCATCCTTGGCGCCGTCCTTTTGTCCCAGCAGGATAAGTTTGTCCCTTGCCCTTGATGCGCCAACGTAAAAGAGACGTCTTTCCTCCGCAAGGTTTCGCTTCTTTTCCTTCTCCTCAAAATAGTTGTAATATCCAATGTCCGAAATTTTATCTGTTTTGATTCCAGAAATAGAAATAGCGCTTCCATTTCCATTAAGATTATCCATGTAAATACCATTTCTGGGCGTTGTGTTCATTCTTCCCCCAAGGTCTGGGAGAAAAACAACGGGAAACTCCAGCCCCTTTGCCTTGTGAATTGTCATTATTCTGACAGAATTTTCAACCTCCTCTGTAATTACCGCCTCCCCTTCGTCCTGTTTCTCCTCGGTAAATCCACGCAGGAGGTAAATGAACTCGGTAAGAGTGATGGGGCCCTTCGTTTCCTGCTCGTCTGCCATTTGCCTTATCTTCATGAGGTTGCCCACTCTCTGCGCTCCGCCGACGCCAAAGGCATTGATTTCCATAATCTCGGTCTTTTTAAGGACCTCATCGATGAAGCCGGTGAGGGTTTTTCCGCCCCGAATGGCGTGGAGGTGCCTCAGGACGTCAAAGGCCATATTTACATAATCATCGCCAGCATCTTTTCTGTAATTCAGTTTCCCCTCATTGGCGAGGCGATAGATTTTCTCGTCGTCAATTCCGAAGATTGGGGAACGCAATGTCCCCACAAGTGCCCTTTTGTCTGTCGGGTCGAGGATAGCGTCCAGAATGTTTATCAGGTCGTTTATTTCTTGACGTTGAAAATACCCCTTGCCGCCCACGATGATGTACGGGACTTCCTCCCTTTTTAAGGCCCCCTCGTAAATGGAAACCGCAGTCATTTTCCGCATGAGTATGGCGATGTCTCCGTAGTTGGCGGCCCTAGGCTCTTTAGTTTTTTTGTCCCTTACGAAGTTGCCATCTCCTTGTCCCTCCACCATGTTGACGATACGAGATGCGATATAGTTCGCCTCATTTTCCCGGATTACATCCACCGGAATCTTCTCCACTGGATTTGAGATGACAATATCCACAGTGGGTGTTTTTGCGTCCATCTCAGGTGTGTCCTCGACCTTTGGGGTCAGTGGATTGTACTGGATGGTGTAGTTGTCATCTACGTGATTGATGTAGTTAGAAAAAAAGGTGTTTAGAAACTCGATAAGGTGGCTCTGGCTCCGATAATTATTGGTGAGTATCAGCTCTTTCCCGTCGGCTGTGTAAATCTTTTTGGCAACGTCATAAAAAACTCCGATGTCAGCTTCTCGAAACCTGTAGATGGACTGCTTTGGGTCGCCCACGATAAACAGCTTGTCACTTTTTAGTTTCACATCTTTGGATCTTTTTGCATTGGCACCGTCCTCGGCAAGAAAAAGGACGATCTCCCCTTGGATGGGGTCGGTGTCTTGGAATTCGTCCACAAGGATATAGTCGAACTCACGCTGGTAGCGTTTTCTGATATCGGGATTTTCTTGGAGGAGTTTCTTTGCCTCGTAGAGGAGGTCAAAGAAGGTGAGGGTGCCGCGCTTGAACTTTTCTTGCCGCATAAAGTGGACGAACTCCGAGATGATGCGAACGGCGATCTCGGCGATTTTGTCATCTTCGAGTCTTTGTAGAAATATTGTCAGCCCCTTTAATGTGTCAATGGCTCCTCCCGTGTCGTAGAACATCTTTTTTACTGACTCAAATGTATCAAAAGATGACCATTTCTTTTTCTGCCCTCCAGTCTTTGTCAGCTTTACTTCCTTTAGACGCTCCGCAATCTCCTCAAGGCTGTCGAGGTCAAGAATCTCCTTTACCTTTACACACTTTTGGTAGAGTATATCGTCTCCCGATGCTTCCATGTCGATTTCTAAAAGTCTCTCTTTCAAATCTGTGAGTTTCAGCTGATATTTTTTCCTCTCGACATTGCCATCAACTTTATACTTTAGGTAGTCTTCGAGCCGGTCGGGACGTTTTGAAAGTTCCTTTCCCAACTCCTTTATCCCTTCGGCTCCAAACCTCTTTAAAAGGATGACGAGATCGTCATCAAAATCGTGACCGCCCCAGAGGTTCTGCCCCGCCCATGTTTCCCAAAGTTCATCGTTCAGCAGAATATCCCCCGTCTCCTCCTCTATAACAAAGTCGGGGTCAATCCCGGCCTCGATGGGGTTTTCCTGTAAAATCCGCATAGCCAAGGCGTGGATGGTACTTATCTGGGCGCGTTCAAGGTCGGACAATGCCATCGCCCACGGATTTTCACCCTCGGTGCCAAGCTTCTTCTCGATCTCGTCCCTTAATCGCTCCTTCATCTCGGCGGCCGCCGGTTCTGTAAAGGTAATGGCAAGAATCCTCTCGACGGGGATGTCGGTTTTACCTATCAAGGAGATAATCTTGTTGATGAGACAAGTTGTCTTTCCGGTTCCCGCGCCTGCGGTGACCACCAAGTTTCCCTTTTCTGATATCTCGTTTTGTATTGTGTCTTTTTGTTTCACAAGTTTCACTAAAATTACATTTTAATATTATCTCTTAGATTGCGATTCACTTCTCTCCCGCCTGATTTTGTTTATCCCCTTCGTTTCGTACCTGCACAGATTGCTGTAAGAGCAGTATGTACAGGGGCCAGAAGCATCCGGGGGAAAAACCCCCTCTTCAATGGCATTAACATATTTTGAGACCCACTCCTTCATTCTATTCAGCACAGATTCAATATCTCCTTCTAACGTGTCTTCCCCTTTTTTGTCGTCGGGGTACTCAATGAATATTAGGCAACCCAAATCGGGTCGGAATTTGTTTGAGAGGATGGCCTCTTTAGCCGCCAAAAGGTAGATGGGAATCTGAAAGTGGCTCCCCCCTTCTATCAGGGTAGATATTTTTGTATAACTGCTCGATTTCTTTTTTTTGTAGTCGATGACCCGAAATGCCTCTTCCGCCTCGTTGACATCAATCCTGTCAATCCTGCCGACAAAAGGGATTTTCCGGCCGTTGAGATTTATGACGAAAGGTGGTGAAGGCGCTGTGTGGTCGCGGGTTTTATCTCCAAAGGGGCCAAAGGGGGTCTCAAAGTGTGTTGGGATAAATCGGTTGTCATCTTTTTCCATCTCCCTAAAAATCAGCTCATCGAGCTTTTCCTCCATCACCTCTTTTCTTGCCCTGACAACGAGTTTTGGGATACGGCCAGAAAGTCCCCTGTCGATACTCTCTTTGATAATTGTCTTCAAATGCCCCGTGGCGATGGCCACGTTATCTTCGGTCAGGGGAAAAAGCCTTTTCTCTTTCAGTTTATTGAAGAGCTGGGCCAGCGCGCTGTGGTAGAGGTTGCCAATTTCCATCGCATCAATATCCTCATCCCCGGTGGGTTCATCTTTGACATCAGCCCTGATCACATATTTCATAAAAAAACGAAACGGACATCCGGCGTAAACCTCAAGCTTTCCCGGACTTAATGGTAGGAGCTTTTCGAGTATGTCGTCGGTTTTTCCGATTACTCCATCGTAGATGGAAAAGGGGTTGTTGATGTTTCGGGCATTGAGGGAGACGAGGCCATCCCGTAGAAAAGTGGATTGGGAAACGACCCCCCTTACGTTGTCTATGGGAATTAAGTTGCCGAGGAGGGTGGATGATATTCGGACATCCTTTTCGGTGTACTTTGAATATTCCCTTTCTGTAAAGAAGAGCCGTGGATAATGGATTGTAGAAACGGTGGGAGGCTTATCCCCATCGTTGAAGTCATCGTTTAGTATCTCCCCCGATGCCCCAGCCCTAAGGAGTATCTCGCGGAGGAAAATTGAGTATATCGATTTTCTTCCGGTGTCATCACTTCGCTGGTATGAAAGAACGAGCCTTTCTCCCGCCGCCCTGACCGTTAAGGCAAATTGGAGCTTCTCCTCCTCAAAGCGTCCCTTCGCCGTGGGGAGCCCCAATTTTCCCCTCGATTGCTCAGAGATGAGGGGGTCTGTGCGGGGTATCTTTGGGAATTTCTTCTCGTTTAGTCCCATCAAGATGAGGGTTTTAAAAGTAAGTCCCCTGATTCCCATGATGGAGGTAACAAAGACGGCGTTGGTGTCGGCGTTTGTGGCGACTGTACTTTCTGTTATCTCCTGATTTAGTAGGGCGATGAAATCCTTTAGTGAGATTGTTTTGTCATGGACGTTTTGAGCTTGGGTGGAGCTTCTCAAATTGGCCATGGAAGTAACTATCTTTTTAAGGGCCTCGTAGGGGGAGGGGGCATCCATATCCGGCTGGTTTTTCTGAAGGATATATTTTGTCAGCAGGTTGGCGATAATCTCGGAATAGTCATCGGGGGTTGAAGAATCACTAATCTTTGTGATGTCATCGATGAGGGTCAGGATTGTTTTTTCGGTCAAAGATTTGAATTTTTCGATATCTGTCAGTCGCTCTTTGTTATCAACTTCGTTATCAATGTTTTCATCGATAAATAGTTCAGGTTTTGATTCCTTCCACGCATCCACCCAGACTTTTGCTCCGGAGACAATCCCGGCGTCTCTGGCAATGATCTCCACAAGGTGGGAGTTATCCCTTACCCAACTCTTTTGCTCTTCCAAGACTTCGGGCCATGAGAAGTAATCAGAAAAGAGGAGTGTGGAGATGTCTCGCCTTTTCAGTTTTGTTGTGAGGACAGAGAGGAGATTCAGAAAAGTCCTGACCTCGATGTATGACTTGAGAGGTCTCCCCCTTTCAAAATATGCCGGTATGGAATATTTTTCAAAAATCGCATATAAGTTTTCCCTCTGGGTGGGAAGGTCCCGCATCGTAACGCCAATCTCCCTCCATTTCTGGTCTGGGTGTTCCTCTTTTGTGCGAAGGATCTTAAGCGCTACGGCCCTGGCCTCGCCCATTGCCCCGGAGGATGTTACGACCGTTATCAAGTCTTTTGGCAAACCTTTTGGTGAATTGGCAAAATCAACCTTGGGGGTGCTCCCTGCCAAAAAAAGAGAGTCGGAGATGGTAAGATGCGGACTTTGGCCATCTTTGGATTTATAAACAATTTTTTTGTCTGCGCTGTAAGCAAGGGAGCGGAAGAAATCGATGGTTGGTTTGGCGTAGCTGGAAAAGGGTTCTTCCCCCGTCAATGGACAAAAGATTGTGAGGTTTCCCTTTTCGTTTAAGGTTTTGACAATCTCCTGCTGCAGGGGGTTTAGATCGTAAAATCCGTAGAGAAGGACGTTTTTGGAAAACGGTGGGATGTTACATTCTCGGATTTTTTGTGAAGCGAGACCGATGATGTCCTCCCTGTTATAAATTGATGCCCCCGCTTTATTTTCACCTTCGCTTCTTCCCTTTAAAATATTGTAGCGAAGGAAGAGATTGAAGAAACTCTTCTCAATTCCGTTTGCGGCCGTCTTTCCAGAAACCTTGTAAGATGTCAGTTGAGAGAAGAGGTTTAAAATCCGATCAACGTAGCTGTCATATTTGAGAAAGTGCTCGATGTTCGAGTCGTTTTTTGTTTCCTCTGTGAGCAGCTCTTTCAAAAAAAGTCGTGATGCTGCAGCTAAAGTTGGCCGGGAAAAATCAATTCCAAGCGTTCTGAGGATATTTTCAGAGTAGGTGTAAAATGTGAAGAAGTGAAGGTTTATCCATGCTTTTTTTTCATCTTTGGCCAATGGTTCGGTAAGGGCTGTCGTCAATCTTTTTAGGAGTGTTCCGGTGGGAGTGATGATTGTGATGGGAACAAATGAATCACTTGAATCATTATCTTTTAATTTTGAAACCTGCTCAAAAAATTGAGCTTCGAGGAATGGTTGGAAGGGGCCGAAAATGATAGTTGCCATTTTTTGTGGTACAAATAGTTTTTGAAAGAGTTTTGGTTATGTTGTCTGAGACATCATTGTTTGCGATCAATGTGGTAATCTCGTTTCAGCTTGTTACATTAGACTTTGCCTGTCAATAATAACAGGTTGTTGAGTATATATATCAACAGGGTCTGATGCCGTGTAAATTAGAAGCAGTTCCAATATTCCTTTTGTACGGAGATGACAGCTTCAATTATCT
>JAUWME010000291.1 GCA_030613285.1 Candidatus Zymogenus sp.
GAAGAATGACTCGATTTGAGGCCATTGGGTCGGATAAAATAGATGAAAGATTAAAGACCTGTTTCTGACAATTGACAGGTTTTTCCTTTTGTAGTATAATACCACTTTGAATTTGCTTTGATATTGATATTGAAAATACAATAAAAGCGTTACCAACAAAATAAAAATGCCATTTTATGTAGCCATAATTCTTGGAATAGTTCAGGGGTTGACCGAGTTTTTGCCGGTCAGCTCATCGGGACATCTTGTAATCGCCCAGCATTACCTCACAGATTTTAGTGGCCCTCCACTCCCCTTTGACGTGCTTTTGCACGGGGGAACCCTGATTTCTCTCCTGATCTACTTTTTTAAGGATATCAAGGCAATCGTCGTTTCGTTTTTCAAATATGGGTCGGAAGATGGAAAAGAAAACCGTCGATTGGGGTTGATGATAATTGTCGGGAGTATCCCCGCTGGGTTTTTGGGGATTCTTTTTATGGATTTTTTTGAGTCACTCTTTACCAATATTAAAATAGTTCCATTCATGTTTCTTATAACTGCGGTCTTCCTTCTTGTTGGTGAAAAAATGGGCAAGGTAAAAATTGAAGCTGATGATAACACAAAAGGGGTTGGGATAAAAGAAGCGCTGATTATTGGAGCATTTCAAGCCTTTGCGATAATCCCCGGTATTTCAAGGAGTGGATCCACTATTGCTGTTGGGCTGCTTCTGGGATTAAAAAAGGAGAGCGCCGCCCGATTCTCATTTCTCCTGTCGATACCGGCGGTGTCTGGGGCGTTTATCCTGAATCTCAAACATCTCGAATCATTTAATATTTCGTATTTGTTTGGGGTCTTTTTTGCGGCGGGTGTGGGTCTTTTGGCAATAAAGCTGACTATTGGTGCTGTCGTTGTGAAAAAACTGTGGGTATTTTCATTGTATCTGGTAATCTTGGGATTGATCTTAATTGCCTTCAATTATGTAATCTAACTGATAATCAAATCAAAATGATAAAAATAACAAAAAGATTAAATCGGCAATCGAGTAAAAAGCGTGGAGGGAACCAAAAACTGGAAAAGAGATTCCTTATTGAAAGCAGGGTGGTACGAGAAATTATTGGGCTTATCCTCCTTGCTGTCTCGATATTTCTTGCAGTAAGCCTAATTACATATTATCACGGTGATCCCTCTTGGAACAAGGCTGGCGCTGGCGTTTTGGTCGTAAACAAAGTTGGGCTTATTGGAGCGTATATTTCAAATTTCCTATTGGTACTTTTGGGTGTCGGGGCGTATTTCCTGATCTTCTATTTATCAATCCTCTCTCTCCATTTTCTTATAAAAAACGGCATCAATAAGATACTTCTGAGGTTTTTGTACGGACTGTTTATCACAGTTTCAATTATCATCCTTTTTGGGGTTATTTTTGGAACAAAGAAGATTCTTTACGGTCAAACAATTTATATGGGGGGACTTGCCGGAGTTTACCTCGCAATGTTTTTTGTGAAATATATAAGCGGTATTGGAACGTCGATACTCTCGCTTCTTGTACTTATTCTTTTTTCTGCGCTTCTCTTTGGAACCACGATGAGAGAAGCATCCACCAAGATTATTGTATTTGCGTCGGGCTTTTTACATCAATCGAAGAAAATGTTTGGATTTTTCTATTCAATGATGCAGAATTTATTGAAGTCGAAAAGTAGTGGTAGAGGGGAGAGACCACCAAGAAGGAAAATTGAAATAAATGACAATCTTAAACCTGATATTATCGAGGTAAAAACGCCTGAGAGGGCAAGGGAAGATGTATCCACCAAAGTGCAACCTCGTTTAAATTTAGAGGGAGGAGAGGGGCAATACATATTTCCTCCCCTTGATATATTGAGAAGACCTGTTGAAGTTTCTTCCGTGGCCGATAAAAAGTCGCTTATACTAAAAGCGAGAGTTCTTGAAAAGAAGCTTCTGGACTTTTCGGTCAAGGGCAAAGTAACGGAGGTGAGACCGGGGCCTGTTGTAACTATGTTTGAATTTGAGCCTGCACCCGGTGAGCGAATAAGCAAGATCGCTGGGCTTTCTGATGATGTTGCCATGGCGATGTCGGCGCTCTCTGTCAGGATTATTGCGCCCATCGCTGGGAAATCTGTGGTAGGTTTTGAAATCCCCAATGAGACAAGGGAAATGGTGTATTTGAGGGAGATTATTGGTTGCGATAAGTTTGCCGCTTCAAGATCGAAGCTCACATTTGCACTGGGAAAAGATATCTTCGGGGAACCAGTTGTGGCGGACATTGCAAAGATGCCGCATCTCCTTATTGCTGGCGCTACCGGCTCCGGAAAGAGTGTCTGTATAAATTCCATTATCATCAGTATTTTGTACAAGGCATCACCGCAGGATGTCAAGTTTCTCCTTATCGACATGAAAATGTTGGAGCTATCTCTCTATCGTGGAATTGGACACCTCATGCTGCCTGTGATTACAGACCCGAAGAAGGCAGGGGTGGCGTTAAGGTGGGTTGTGGAAGAGATGGAGAGGAGATACAGGGTCATGGCGGAGCAAGGGGTCAAAAACATCTCCGGTTACAACAAAAAAATAGTTGACAAGAAGGTGATATTACCAGAAGTGGGAGACAATGATGGAGAGACAAAGGAGATGCCGCAGAAACTCCCCTTGATACTGGTTATTATAGATGAGCTTGCAGACCTTATGATGACCGCTTCAAAAGAGGTGGAGGAATCCATTACAAGGCTTGCCCATATGGCCAGGGCGGCGGGTATTCACTTGATTGTGGCCACACAGCGTCCTTCGGTTAACGTCCTGACAGGGGTAATCAAAGCGAACTTTCCCGCCAGAATTTCGTTTCAGGTATCTTCGAGGGTAGATTCGAGGACGATTCTCGATTCATCAGGTGCCGAACAACTTTTGGGGAAGGGAGACTTGTTGTTTCTCCCGCCGACGTCTTCAAACATGAAGAGACTACATGGGGCACACATTTTGGAAGATGAGATATTAAATGTAGTTGAGTTTGTCAAGAATCAGGGAACACCCAAGTATGATGACATTGATTTAACAAAGGTAAAAGAGGAAGTCCAGCTTGGGCTAAATGATGAGTATGATGAAAAATACGATGATGCGGTTCTGCTTGTGGCGGAGTCAAGAAAGGCCTCCATCTCTATGGTGCAGAGGCATTTAAGGATAGGGTATAATCGGGCAGCGAGGATTATCGAAAGAATGGAGGAAGATGGAGTTATAGGGCCTTCAGACGGGGTAAAACCCCGTGAGGTATTAATAAACAAGATCTAAAAAGGAGCAAGAAAAAAGTGAAAAAGATAACGCTTTTAATGACAATGATGGTTTTTCTAATTTCTGGGATGATTACGGTTATGGCAGAAGAGAATATAAAAAATATCGTAAACAATCTTCAGAGTAAATATGAAAATATATACGATTTTTCGGCAAAGTTTAACGAGGTGAACGAGGCAAAATTTCTTGGTGCGCCAGCAAGCAGAAAAGGCAAAGTGTATTACAAAAAACCGGGTAAGTTTAAGTACATGTATACTGGATCGGTCAACGATGACAACTTTAATCACGAAATAATCACCAATGGCGTGACGATGTGGTATTACAAGCCAAATGAAAAGCAGGTTATTATATTTGAAAGCAAAGAGGTTTTGGAAAATGAGTTCTTTCTTCCATTCCTCTTTGGGAATGAAAAAATAACTAACAAGTTTGAAGTGGCCTTAAAGGAATCTGCGACAAAAGAGGCAAAAGATTCCTACCTCGTGGCATTAAGACCAAAGGATCCCGATACGGGTGTCAAATGGATTCTCTTGGTAGTCGATAAGGATACGTATCTTATCCAACAGATAAACACATATTTTGAGTCCAACAGCGTAACCAGAATTGCATTTGAGGAAATCAAGACAAATCAAAACCTGAAGGATTCCTTTTTTAATTTTCAGGTACCTTCGGGGGTTGAGTTAATCAGGAAAAAGAGCAACTATTCCGGACCCCCAAAAACAAAGGTAGATATTGAAATAATTGAAAAAGATGATTGAGAAGTAAATTTACGATATTTGGCTTCAGAGAGGCTGTCGGCGAGGTTTTTGAAGAGATATTCCTCTTCTAAAATATTGTCTCTCGTCGGCTCAAGCTAAATTCAATAGCTAATTAAGACCCCTC
>JAUWME010000124.1 GCA_030613285.1 Candidatus Zymogenus sp.
CAAGAATCTGTCCGTGAATCAATCGACTATCTACCCTGCCGAGAACAATTCCCATTTTATTTCTTCTTACTTAAAAATTCAGTGGCAACATTGATATTGTCTCTTCCCGATTCCTTGGCTTTACTCGCCAAGGTTTTGAGATCCTTCCCCTCTCTCTCCATTGTCATCCTTATGAGCATTGGGAGATTCACTCCAGAGACCACCTCCACATCAGCGCTAAGAAAACTCATTGCAAGGTTTGACGGCGTACCCCCGAACATATCTGTCAGGATGATAACACCTTCGCCGCTGTTTACTTCCTTTATGGCATTTTTTATTTCCGTTCTTAGAACTTCCACATCTTTTTTGGGATCGAGAGAGAGAGCCCTTGACCCTTCAATTTTTCCGACAATAAGTTCTGCAGTTTTTAAAACCGCATCAGCAAAGTTCAAATGCGAAACGATGACAATTCCTACCATATTCTACACCTAATAAAATCAGGTCTTTTTTACATCCCGATGATCAATCTTAACAATATAATTATCGTTTTTATCAAACATCTTATAAAGCTCTTGAGCAATTACCACCGAGCGGTGCATTCCGCCGGTGCAACCTATGGCAATTGTAAGGAGCGCCCTTCCTTCATCCACATAGTGCGGTAAGAGAAAGTTTAGGAGCTCACGCAATTTCCACAAGAAACTCTTTGTTACATCCTTTTCGAGGATAAATTCTTTTACCACAGGCTTGAGGCCAGAAAGCAATCTCAACTCTTCCACAAAGTATGGATTTGGGAGGAATCTCACATCCATTACGATGTCCGCATCCATCGGGTTCCCGTAGCGGTAACCGAATGAGATAATGTTGAGATTTAACCTCTTTTTTAAAACTCCATCGATAAAATGATTGGAGATAATGCTTTTTAAATCATGGGGCGTCAAGCTTGAGGTATCTATCACCTTGTGGGATATTTTCCTCAAGCCAGATAGTACATCCCGTTCTTTTACAATTCCCGCCCTGGGATCATCTCTGTTTAGAGGATGCAGCCTTCTTGTCTCTTTATATCGCCTGAAGAGGACATCGTCCTTGGCCTCCATGAAAATGACTTGATAGTCCTGACCCATTTCATCAAGTTCGTTTAAGACCCTTGGAAGTTCTTTAAGGAAGCTCTTCCCCCTTAGATCCATCACAACCACAATTTTTTCGATATCCCACTCTGATCGAATAACTAATCTTAATACTTCTGGGAGCAATATGACGGGCAGATTATCTATACAATAAAAGCCACTGTCCTCCAGGGCTTTTAGTACAGTGCTTTTGCCCGACCCTGAAAGCCCTGTGACAATAAATAGTTTTATGTCTTTTGCATCAATCATGATTTTTGAGTAGTTTTTTTAGAACGGTACTTTGTTGTGACCCTCCGAGAATAAAGTCTGTTATAACAATAATAAGCCTGCTGGTATCGATCTCTTTATCAAGAAATATCTTGGGAATACCAACGCCCAAAAACTCTACCTTTTCTATGATAACACCAAAATTGGAGCAGGTTTCCATCCCACCTTCATCATCAAAGGCGGTTTTTTTTGATATCTCCTTTTAATCGAAAAGTTAAATTACAACATCAATCTTTGATTTGTCAATAACAAAAGAGGGTCCCAAGACCCTCCCGATATCTACAATTCCGACCCCCTTTACCTCCAATAGCCCTTTAATATCCTTTATTTTTTTCTTTTTATTATCAATGTTATTTGACCCCGGCACCCTGCCAACAATTTCATTTCTTACACGAAATATCTCGACAACATCGTCAGAGACCAGCCTCCCATGGGCATTAAGGAGAGACAGGGCAAGCCTGCTTTTGCCAGACCCGCTGTTGCCCAAAAGCAGAATTCCCTTTGTCATTACCCTCAGTAAGGTTCCATGAAGAATTAGCTTTTCCATAAAATAGAAATAGTCAAAATATCTTATGAGTAATTATGGACAATCAATCACAGAACCTCCTGTCACCAATCCACTCCCCAGTAGCACCACGACCAACCATTGCCAACAACCTCGACAACCCCAACCAACCATCTCCACCCCCCCCAAAATGACATTACCGACAACCCCGACAACCCCGACAGCGTGTGTTTAGAATTTATCGTCTTCTTCTTTTATAATCTCGAATATATCCTCTGATGTTTTTGCGCTAAGAAGGTCTTCTCTGAATTTTTTATCTTTTAGGAGTCTTGATATTCTTGCTAATGCTTTTAGGTGTATCCCCGCTGTGTTTTCTGGTGCAATGAGTAGGAAGAATATGTGTGTGGGTTTACCGTCAATCGATTCAAAATCCACGCCCTTTTTGGATCTCCCAAAGGAAGCGACTAATTTGTTTAATCCCTTAATTTTCCCGTGGGGTATGGCGATTCCGTCACCGATACCGGTACTTCCGAGTTTTTCTCGTTCTTCGAGAACGGATACGAGTTCATTTAGATTTATCTCTTCTTTTGTAGAGATAACCTCCGCAAGTTCTTTTAAAACTTCCATTTTACTTTTCGACGCAATGTCGGCATTAATAAGGTCCTGATCAATAATATCCAAAAGCTTCATTAAACACCTCGGAGTTTTAAATTTTCTTTTCTATTTTTTAACAATTGGTACGATATGTCCAAATTTTTTGTCATTTCTTTTATAAATAACATTTACTTTTTTTGAGTCGGCGTTCTGAAAAACGAGAAATTCATATTTTGAGGTTTCTAATTGTATTGCGGCATCTTCCACTGTCATCGGTTTTGTGTCGATTGTCTTGGTTATGATGTCAACATCTTTCTCGTCATAGTCTATGTCAGGATTGCTTGTTGGTCCTACTGAAGCAGCGGACTGTTTTCTTATACTATCTCCCTTGCGTTTTGTCAGTTTATCTTTATGTTTTTTTACCTGTTTTTCAATTTTATCTATGGCCATGTCTATGGCCTTATACATATCGTTTGTGGTCTCCTTGCCTTTAATTGTTGTCCTGTCGGCTTTGATGACAATTTCTGCAATGCTTCTATGCTTTTCTTCGGTAAGAACCACATTGGCATCTACAGGATTGTAGAGATATTTTTTTAATTTACCAATTTTTTCTTCGGCATACTTTCTATATTTATCCTGATGTTCCATATGTCTAAAAGTTACAGATACACGCATTAAAAAACCTCCTTATATTAGCCCTCTTTTCTTCCTGCTGAAGAGAGGATACTCATCATTTCACGATATTTTGCTACAGTCCGTCTGGCGAGGAAAACACCTTCTTTCTCTAAAACTCCCATAATCTGCTTATCGGTTATTGGTTTTTTAGGATCTTCATCGGAAATTATCTCCTTTATTCTGCTTTTTACACTTACCATTGATTTATCTTCGTCGCTGCTTGTGGCAACCCTGCTTGTAAAAAAATATTTCAACTCAAAGACACCACGCGGTGTATGCATATACTTCCCGTTTGTAACACGACTGACGGTCGATTCGTGTACCTCAACATCTTCAGCAACGTCCCGCAAGATGAGAGGTTTTAGGTATTTTGTCCCTTTATCCAAAAAATCCACTTGATGTGAGACTATACTTTTAGATACCTTATAAATTGTTTTTTGACGTTGTTGAATGCTTTTTATCAACCATGTTGCTGAATTAATCCTCTCTTTGATAAAATCCTTTGTACTGTCGGGAGTGTTTTTTCCATCAATCAATATTTTTTTGTAGAAGTTACTTAGTCTCAGTTTTGGAAGCCCGGTATTATTCAATTTCACCACGTATTCATTGTCAAATTTGAAGACATACACGTCCGGGATGATGTAGTGTGGCTCTTCGGTTATAAAGGGTCTTCCCGGTTTTGGTTCGAGAGCAGAGATTATTTCAACTGCTTCCAGTATAGCATCTTTGGAAACGTGAAGCTTCTTTGAGATAAAAGTAAAGTTTCTGTTTAATAGCTTTGGAAGATATTGATCAATCACGGCCGAAACAACGGGATTTGTGATGTTGTAGCTTTTCGCCTGCACCTTAAGACACTCTTTCAAATCTCTGGAGGCCACTCCCACTGGATCGAAGAGCTGAATTTTTTTGAGGATTTCTAAAGCAGTCGACTGATCACAGCCCCCCTTCTCTGCTACCTCCTCAATTGTTATCGTCAAGTAGCCATCATCATTCAAATTTCCGGAGATTATCGTACCAACCCTCACCTCTTCTTCTGTGAGGCTGTTCATTCTTAACTGCCACAGTAAGTGATCCAAGAGCGAGGTCTTCTTTGCATATGTATTTTCGATGAAATGTTGTTTTTCGCCAGAATCGGCAAATGACCCAGAATATGAAGTGGGATAATTCTCCCAGTTGTCGCTGCTCTCCATGCTTTTCAGTAGACTTTCTACGTTTAGATCATCGTTCTTGTATTTGTCCCCCTCCTCTTGATTGTCCTGCTCCTCCTGACTATCTTCTCCATCCTGAACCTCTTCGAGGACAGGGTTTTCATTCAGCTCCTGATTGACCTGCTCTGACAGTTCCATCCTTGTTAGTTGGAGGAGCTTTATTGCCTGTTGAAGCTGTGGAGTTAGTATCAGCTTCTGGACAAGCTTGAGTTCTTGTTTCAGTTGCATGGCCATAGGAAAACATAAACCTCAAATTCGATGGATAGCCAAAGAACATCTATCTGTAATTAAATCACTTTAATAACCCTCTGTCAATATATATTTCAATAGCTTTTTCAGTAGATATTTCAATAGATATTTCAAATTACTTTCGGGATGTCAAGAAATGATATTGGGATTTCCAAGGGAATATTGGGAAGATATTGCTGGTGGCCATAGTAAGTATAGCAACTAAGGTGAAACGATTTTGTTACCGGGAGGAAGAAGCGCCAATGCCGAACAATCAGATAGCGCCGATTCTTCTAAAGAAGCTATTGACTTCGTCGGAATAACCGCCATCTTCATTGTGAACAATTAGAGGTTCCATTATTGTTGGCGATTGTATTGAGATTTCAATTTCCCCAAGAATCGATTCTACCATTACGGCTTTTGACTCCAAATGCCTCTTTGAATGAACAAACCTCCCACGTTTTATTGAAAATCCTCCATCGAAAAGGAGGTCTGTGAGATATTGGTATTTGTTGGCAGGAAAAATTGTGGAGAGGCTACCTTCCCTTTTTAAGACCACCGCCGATGCTTCAATGACGTCTTTGATGCCTCCTGCTATCTCGTGTTTGGCAATGGCCACCCCCGAATTTTGGCTGACTCTTCCTTCGTCTTCTAAATAGTATGGTGGGTTGGAAACGGCTGTAGTGAAAGTCGATGTCCCAAAACAATCACCGACTCTCCTGAAATCCCCAAGGTGGCTCTCCACCCTATTGTCAAGACCATTCGATTGAATATTTTTCAAAGACGCTTCATAAAGTTCCTTCTGGATTTCAATCCCTGAAATAACTGCATCGGTAAATATCGAGGCCAAAACCAAACCAATGACCCCCACACCTGATCCAAAATCTATCACTCTTTCTCCTTTGCCCAACTGGACAAAAAATCCCAAGAGAATAGGATCAAGGGTATATCGGTATCCCGCATCGGGCTGATCTACAACGAGGTGAGTTAGCTCAACCCCCTCAAATTCAGACTTTTCCAGCATGACTGTGTTTCTTTTAAGTGGATAATTGAGGCCTTCCAAGCTAATCAATTAGCCTGTAAAGGAGAAGGCCTGAGGAGACCTTCGGATAGAAATATGTACTTTTCTGTGGCATCCGCTCCCCCACAAGGGAAACTTCTCGAACCTCCTCAATCTTTGTGGGATTAATAAGAAAGGCCGCCTTTTTAGCATCGCCTGACATCTTAATCGCCTCGGCGCCATCTTTTGTGTAAACAATATCAGGGTCATCAATTCCCATAATCCCCTCAACAATTACGCTTCTAAGAATCGTAACATCAAGGTCTTTTACAAGCTCGTGCATCGACGATGGGAAATATTTCCGGACAGATTCAATATCCATAAGTTTAAGGATATAGAAATTATCATCTCCAAGAGAGCAACCGATACTCCCCTTGCCCATGACCTCAACGCGACCCAAATATTCCGATGCCCCCTCCCCAGCACTATGACTATCTATCTTCTCCACTGCAAAATAGCGGCCGACCTCCTCAATAAATTTCTTGTCATCAAAATTATCTGGGAGTGTAATCACCCTGTGGCTTGGAAGGATTGTGATGCCCTCACCCTCCATGGGACAGAAATACATCATGACGTAGTTCAGCGAATCAGGCATATTTCCATCCTTCACCATTTCTTCTTTTATAGCCAATGCCGTCTCGTACCGATGATGTCCATCGGCCACAAAGATATTCTTTTCTTCAAGAGCCTTTGCGAGTGATTGGTGTATCTCAGCATCATCGCAAATTGTAAAAACGTGCTCAACCTCATCCTCGTCTTTGTATCTTGCAAGCTCCCTGTCGGTCGTGAGCTTCTTTATGAGGCTTTTGGTTTTGCCACTCTCATCGGAAAAGAGAGAAAAGATAAAGCTCAAAGAAAAACCTGTGGTCTTTGCCAGCATCTGACGGTCAGCCTTTGGCTTTTTGTTCGTCCTCTCGTGGGGGAAAACCCCCTTCTCTCCCCAATTGGAAAGTTCCACCAACGCAACAAAGCCCCTCCTTGTAACGACATCCCCCGACTGGTTTTCAAAGATTTGGGAGTAACCGTAAATTGAGTCCTTACCCTCGTGGACAAGGACTCCCTTCTTTAACCAGAGGGAGATGAAATCCCTTGCACGGGTATATTGGTTTTGCCCATCGGTGTCTTCGGGGAACTGTTTCCCAAGAATCAGGCGTATTACATTATATGGGCTGAGATCGTAGTAGTGCTCCTTTTGAGCTTCTGAGATAACATCATATGGCGGCGCCACAAGGCTGGCCGCATTTTTCAAAAGTTTATCTTCATATCGAACTGCGCGAAATGGTTTGATAACTGCCAAGGGTTTAACCTCCCCTATGGATTTAACAACATTGCTTTTT
>JAUWME010000116.1 GCA_030613285.1 Candidatus Zymogenus sp.
GGATAATGTCAGAAGAGAAGTTCTTGAACCTCCGCTCCTCTGCGATTTGAATTGCCCGCCTGTGGCGGGAGCCGTCCTGACCCACCCGAACACCCGTTGGGTGAAAGCCGTACGCCCGCGGGGTGGATCTTCCGCCGGTGCCTATCGCCCGGTCACCACCCTTGTGGCCCTTGTAATGTCCCTCTTTCCACTGCTGCTCAAAGTTTGCCCTGACCTGATCAAGATCGAGGGCCTCAAGGAGCGCCATCTGCTCTGGTGTGAGGACAAGCTCGTTTACCTTCTCAAGGCCTTTAAGTATCTCCTCAATAATCTCTTCGGGGGTTTCAATGTCCCTAAAATAGGATGAGAAGGCGATGTCGTACTTGTCAAAGAGGGTCTCATCTTTAACAAGGATGGCGCGGGCGATGTAGTAGAAGCGGTCGAGGCTCGCAAAGTTGAGGTTTTTTGACAACGCCTTGTGGAGCTGAATCCACTCGGTGGGCGAGACCGGCACTCCCTGGGATTTTAGCTCGTAAAAAAAGTCGGTAAACATTTACGTCCTCTATCAATTCCTCTGGCCATCCCTCTGACGGAAGCCTTGGTAGCTCTTGTCGTAATCCTTATGTCTTTCCACCATGACGAAGTCTTCGTTCTTTTTGATGAGGGTGCCTAAAAACGGGATTTCTTCCTCCACCCTGTCGGGGTCTATCCCGCCGACAATGAGGGCCTGTATCCAGTCGATGAGTTCGGAGGTGGATGGCTTTTTCCTCAATCGGTTGAGAGATCTTATCCAGTAAAACCTTGCCATAACAGCATCCATGAGTTCTTTTTCGATATTGGGAAAATGAACGTAAATGATATCTTCCATCAGCTCTTCGTCCGGGAACTCAATGTAGTGAAAGATGCATCGGCGCAGAAAGGCATCGGGCAATTCCTTTTCGCTGTTGGAGGTGATGATAACTATCGGTCGGTTTATGGCCGTAATTGTTTCATCGGTCTCTGGGATGTGAAAAGACATCACGTCCATTTCGTTTAGGAGGTCGTTGGGAAATTCAAGGTCGGCCTTGTCTATCTCGTCAATTAGAAGCACAATCTGTTTTTCCGTGGTAAAAGACTGGCCCAGCTTACCCATCTTGATGTATTTTTTTATATCAGCTACGTCCCCATCCCCAAAGCGAGAGTCGTTCAACCTCTGGACGGTGTCGTAAACGTAGAGACCGTCTTTAGCCTTTGTGGTCGATTTTATGTTCCATGTGATGATATCCTTTTTGATCCCCTCGGCGATGGAGTGGGCAAGGAGCGTTTTTCCGGTTCCCGGCTCCCCTTTGACCAGAAGCGGTCTGGAGAGCGCAATGGAGACGTTTACCGAGTCCATTAGTTGTTGTGACACTATATAAGTATCGGTTCCGTTGTAATTTTTCATGGCAATATTCACAATATCCAATCTCCAATCTAAAAAATAGAATCAGTTTTAAGCAACAGTAACCTACTAGTATAATTGATTATCGGGGGAAGGTCAAGGAAAAGCGAACACAAAAACAAACCAGATTTGTTTGTCAGTCCATTTCAGTTTGCTTAAACCATCTTTGACAATAATTGAACTGACTACTTTATCTCTGGGGCAGGGGGCAGACTTACCTCTTCGGTGATGACGATGGCAAGATCCTTGTGATTTTTTGTAAGTGATGCCGGAAATGACGCCGAAATCTCACCGTAGAGAACCCTCCTCACACCATATTTTTGCCAAACCCTGTTCATGTAGAGCCTGATTTTATTTGCCGATAATATTTCTGACATACCCACCGTAACGGCTCTTTTTGGGATGTAACCGATGGCGCCGTTGGCCGCAGTTACAGAATTGATTGTTCGCGTCTCACGAGACAGCGTTAGTACCCGTGTGGATAGATTTGAAAACTCATCATCAATAATTTTCTCAAAATCTTCTGGCGGTTCGTTAAAGGCAAGGTGCCCGTTTATCCCCACCCCGGCAAATGAGATATCGATCCCACCGGAGTCTTTTATCAACTTACCATACGCATCGACATCCTTTGGATTTGGAAAGTGGATGTTGCTGCGATTAAACCCCGCACTCCCCGTCAAAGGAGCAATTACCGTTCTTTCAACAAATCCTCGAAAGGAGAGGGGGTGCTCTTTTGGGATATAAGAATCATCATCTTCGAGGTATTCGTCCATGAAGAAAAAAGAAGAATTCGATAGATCGAGGCTTTCACTAATTACAATATCCACAAAATATTTGTACTGCCCCTTGGGGCCTACCGGCAGGATGAAATTTGTTTTTTTATCACTTTTGTTGTTTTTCTCAATCTCATCTGCCATGGCCCGGGCAAAATGAACAGAGAGCAATTCGTCATCCTTAACAACAACTACGGGGATATCCACCCCTGCGCCCAGTTTGTTAGCAGGGATTGACATAAGCTCTGCAACTAACATAGACTTGCAAGAAGAATTCATGGAACTACCTTTTTAATACAATTTGAGAATATAAGTTTTTCAGTGTAAGTACAACGCTATTAGAAATTTAATAGTCTTTGAGAATGACATCACAGCCTTTTATGCTTTCGGTCTGTACATTATAAGACGGCACATATCATCGCCCACGGCGCAACAGTGGGTCTCCTCGGCCATTGCATATTCTCCGAGAATCCATTTCGCTATTCCAAGATTAAAGCCCACGGAACCAAAACAGATATGCTCGTTTGTCTTCAGTCCCTTACACCAATAACAGTCGTGGTTTTCAAGGGCCAAACCCTCATCACATTCATAAAGTTTGTAGATGTCTCCAAAGATTTGCGTTGAGGCGCCAACAATAATCTTTTGTATGTTTAAAAATTCATCGAACAACCGCTCAGGTGTCTGCTCGGTGGGTTCGATGCCTTCCAGATTCCATAAACTTGGATATTTCTCCCGCATAATATTGAAGCCTCTCATCCCGCCGCGAAACAAGACAGGTCTAGCACCCTTTTCTCCCAAGACATCAATAATTCCCGTTAGCAACCTTGAGAAATCTTCCGATTCTTGTTCAGGATCGAGGTTGTAAGGGGGATAGTTACCGATGAATTTTTCGAGTTTTGAGTAATTTAAGAGGGAATTTGTTCCATTCTTACCCATTATTTCATCGAGAGTGGTTAACGCAAGGCTGAAGATTTGGTTTGGTAATTTTCCTTTTAATGACATTGTATTCCTCCATGATAAAAGTCAACTCCAAAAAGTTCAAAATTGGTTCTTCTTTAAAATATCTAATATTTTAATGGATTCCCGCTTTCCAAGGGAATGACAGATAGTAGTTATTCCCTGGATTCCCGTTCTATTTTGTCATTAAAGAAAAAGCATATTGAGATTGCATTGTCGCCTTTTTAAATAAATATTTCCTTTTGAATGGCATTAAAGGAGAAAGACGTTTCAACTTCTTTTTATAGCTCAAATGAGTGTTAGAGTTCAGATAATCTGTATTTCAATTTACTATTTTGTATAATAGTTTTTCGGCCTTTTCATACTCCTCCGCAGCTTTTGCAGGGGAGTCAGTTTGGTCATAGACCGATGACAAGACTAAGTGAAGAAGCGCAGAGTTTGGATATTTTTTAATTCCATCAACGAGCAAGTCCAACTCCTCAATGTAAAGTTTGTGTTTTTCCAAAATCAAGGCCCTTAATGCAATCCCGGCAGGAGAATCGTAAATTCCCTTAGATTTGCACCACTGGGAAATAGTATCAATATCTCCTTTGACGTATTTTTCTTCATTAGGTGTTAGGAAGGAAAACTCAGGACGGTCAAAGGCGTTTGAGGAAAGGGGGAGGTTACAGATTGCCACACAACACGTTATGTCCCAAGTATAGACAACTCCGGGAGAAAAATCAATTTTCTCCTTCAGGTAAATCGTCCTCTTGGATTCCCGCGGGACATTCAGAATCTCTTTTCCATCTTTGAAGAGGTGAAAAACATAGCTTGATCCCCCCACTGCCCAGTTCCATCGAAACGTCCCATCCCAGCTCGATTTTCTTATCATGGTGTCTCTTGGGGAAAGGAGATACAATTCGTCGGTTGCGCCATTTTTTATTGCCCCGGCAAAGACCGGCGGGATTTCAATTTTTTCAATAATTTGCAGATCGAGTTCCCCAAAAAAACCCTTATCTTTGAAGATACCTTCCCTCTCTTCTTTAATCTCACTGCCCAACAACTCCCAAGTTTCAATCCTCCAGTTCGCCTTTGGTTGAGGCCCACGTAGAAATGGTAAGTGGGAACAAGAGGGAAGAAAAATTGCTATTGCAAAAAACAAAAGCACCCCGCTTGTTTGCAAACGAGATGTTTTGTTTTTGAACCTTTTATTTTCGAAACTTTTCCACGGGACTATATTTTTATTGACAAATTCCTTTTTGAACACTTTCCTTGAGACCTTTTTCATGTTGACCATTTCATTTTGATCCTTTCCTTTTTGAGTATTGTCACTCAGCAGCACCCTGCAATAGATTACTTCAAAAAATGCAGTCTTAGACAAATTCACTGGAATGCAACCATAGTGTTTCAATGTAAGACGTTTTGCTTTAATTGCATTGTATTCAAAAATCAATTTTTGTCAAGTTAAAAAGTCAATTGATATGGAGAAGTGGGATGTTTGAAAGCTCCAATTTGAGACCATTTTTTTGTTTAATAAAGGCCGTCCAAGTTTAATACTATTTAATAAAAATATTTTAAGAAAGTATTTGACACCACCTCCATATTTTGCTATACAAAACATATAGCTTAAAGTTTAAAGTTATACTTTAACCTTTTAGCCATTGAAACTATTGCATATCATTTTTTGCTTGGAGGGCTCATGATTAAAACCAGAATCACCGATTTGTTAGGAATCAAATACCCAATTCTCATGGGTGGGATGCAGTGGTTGTCCTACGCCGAAATTGTTGCGGCCGTCTCAGAGGCTGGAGGTATGGGGTTTATTCCAGCAGCTTCGTTTTTAACCGCTGAAGAATTACGGGCTGAGATAAAAAAGACGAGGAATTTGACAGACAAACCCATCGGGCTTAATATCTCAATGCTCCCGGAGTTTATAGAGGGGGAGCCAACTATGGATTATGTCCAAGTTGGGATTGAGGAGAAGGTGTCAGCCTTCGAGACGGCGGGACGCTCTCCGGAGATGTTAATCCCAAAGATCAAAGAGGCAAAAATTCCCCTAATTCACAAAGTGCCCCAGATACGCTTTGCCAAAAAGGCAGCCAAACTTGGAGCAGACGCTGTAGTCATAGTAGGTTTTGAGTGCGGGGGACACCCCGGCATGGCGGATGTAACTTCTATGATTCTCATCAACAAGGCATCGAGAGTTCTTGATATTCCAATCTTGGCTGCTGGGGGAATTGTTGACGGCAAGAGCTTCCTTGCAGCGTTGGCGTTGGGGGCAGAGGGTGTAGTCATGGGGACAAGGTTTATGGCATCAAAGGAATCTATCGTACACAAAAACTTCAAGGACTGGTTTGTTACAGCGACAGAAAACGACACGACAATCCTCCTTCGCTCCATCTTTAACCCAATGAGGGTTATGAACAACGAAACGGCGAAGAAGGTCAAAGAGATTGAGGCAAGAGGAACGACTTTGGAGGAGATGTTGACCTACGCCAGCGGCAAGGTGGGTAAAAAGGCATACGAGACTGGCGACTTGGAAGTAGGGGTTATTGCCGTAGGTGAGTGCGTGGGACTCATCAACGAAATAAAGAGCGTAAAAGAGATAATCGACGAGATGATTGCCGAGGCGGATGAGGGACTTAAAAGACTAAATGGAATAGTAACAGGATAGAAGAGTAAATTTGAATTGATAAAAACAGGAGGATATAATGTTTAAGACTAAGATAACCGAGATGTTCGGCGTTAAGTACCCGATAATTTGTGGGGCGATGATGTGGCTTTCAATCCCATCCCTTTGCGGTGCAATCTCAAAGGCTGGCGGAATGGGTAACCTTACGGCGGGCAACTACGAGACAGAAGATGAGTTTCGCGCTGCCATAAACGAGGTAAGGAATATTACAGATAATCCATTTATTGTGGGGATAACCATCCTGCCATCTTTGAGGATTACCCCGGAACACCACGCAATGTACGTTAAGGTCTGTACCGAAGAAAAGGTAGCAGGAGTGGAAATCTCCGGCGCCCCTTTGGACAAGGGAATTGGGATGGATGCCATTGAAGCCTTTAAGAAGGCTGGCGTGAAGATGTTTCACAAGGTGGGAGCCGTTCGCCACGCTGTCCATGCCCAAAAGGTCGGCTACGACGGAGTTTATGCCGCTGGAATTGAAGAGGGTGGTCATCCCTTAAACGATGATGTTACAACGATGGTATTGACTCCGAGGATTGTAGATTCCGTTGACATCCCCGTGGTTTCTGTGGGTGGGATTGCAGATGGTCGCTCCGTTGCAGCAGCATTGACCCTTGGCGCCGAGGGAGTTATGATGGCAAGTCGGTTCATTTCAACCGTGGAATGTCCATGCCACGATAACATCAAAAATGAATTAATAAAGAGACAAGAATTTGATACCACCATGTTTGGCCACTCCATTGGCCTTCAGGGAAGAGCGCTAAAGAGCAAGGTCATCGATGAAGTAATTGCCATTGAAGAATCAGGCGGAACATTAGAAGACCTCATCCCACTCCTCTCAGGTCTCCGTATCAAGGAGGCATGGGAGACTGGAGACGTAGAATATGCGCCACTTATGGTTGGCCAATCAATTGGACTTATTAACGAAATTGTTACGATACAAGAGCTTTTGGACACTATGGCAAAAGAGACTGTAGAGACACTTGATGCTGCAAAAAAGAAAGTAAGCTAATGTAAGCTGACATTTAATGCAGCAAGATGAGCTGTTAATTTCAAAGTGTCAATGTCAAAGTGAGTGATGTAGTTTTGTTCAGTAATAAAATTAGATCGTAAGTTATTGAAGTGGCTTCTAAAGGTTTGTTCTGTGAGAAAAAAGATGTCTGATAATTACATACTTGGGGAAAAAAAGGGGAGCATTTATTATCTCACCTTAAACCGACCCGAAAAGAGAAATGCCATTACCTTTGAGATGTTTGTTGAAATCTCCGAAAGATTGGAGGAGGTGGTGGCAGA
>JAUWME010000317.1 GCA_030613285.1 Candidatus Zymogenus sp.
ATCTTATCGCCCTTCTTTACTTCGGCAAGTCCCTTGTTGATCAAATCGAGAACCTCGCTGTTACCTTTTTTGACAACGATACCTAAGTTTTCAAGGTCACCCTTGTTCAGGTCAGCGTTGACAACTGTCAGCTTACCCTTGTATGCCTCGTTTTTGAGCGCATAATCAAAGGCGACGGGATGATCACAAACGGCAGCAACAACGTCCCCCCTCATTAGGGCTTCGATGGCGAGTGTAACATCATCGTATGGTACGAGCTCGACCTTGTCGTTCTTGCTGACGAAGATGGCACCGGTGGTTCCATTCTGTGCGCCGATTTTTTTACCGGCGAGGTCATCCAGAACCTTAACATCTTCGACATCTTCGGTTTTGAGTATCAGTGCCTGGCTAATGGCATAATAGGGCTCGGAGAAATCGAATTTCTTTATCCTTTCTTCGGTAATGCTAACAGAGGAAAAAATCGCATCGTACTTGTCAGCATCCAGACCGACGAAAATACCATCCCAGTTGACATTGACGTACTCCACCTCAAAACCACCTGCCTCTGCGATTGCATTCATTAAATCCATATCAAACCCTACAATCTCCTCCGTTTTGGTGTCGATACTCTCAAACGGGGGCCACGTCGCATCCGTGGCGATTTTTAGTTTGATCATCTCTTCGGTGACTTCACCTTCTTCGGTAACTTCACCAGTTTCTTCATCAACCACACCTTCGTCTGCCGGGGCACATCCTTGAACCATCATGAATGATCCAAAAGCCAAGGCAAAGACAAAAAACAGCGCTAAAAGCTTCTTGCTCATAAAATTCTCCTCTTCAGTTTGTAAAAAATTTCACAATTTTTCTTTAAATTGCACCAACGGTACCAACGGCACCTATATCACAAATTCAAATGGATTTGTAACCCATTCAAAACTTAATCTATAAAATATCCCTTTTCCCACCCCTTAAAACCCCGACAACCCCTTGATTTTGGTATAATAGCAATAAAATAGTTGGATGTCAATAGATAAATTTGTATAAATGATATAATTTAAGTAAAAATAATCGTTTTTTTGTCGTTTTTTCCACTATCGTCACTCTATCTGCTAATTTCTTCTACCAAACCTATGAGATTTTTGACAAGGATGTTCACCATTTTATCACCCTTCTCTTTGCTGGCCTTTTTTGGGTCGCCCCAGACACCGCTTTTCCAATACTTTCTTGTGTCTTTGACCAGAAGCGGTTTTGGAAATTTTGGAAAATCAGGTTCTGGAAGCTCGCCGACAAGCTCTGGCGCAAGACTCAAGATTAAGGATGTCTCGATCTCGCCTGCGTGGGAATCTGCCGGTGTCTCGACCAGTTTGAAAAACTCTGCATCGGTTAATTCCAAATCCGTAATGACAGAAAATTTGGCATCATCGTATCGCTTCATAATTTGATCGGCGGCATCCAGCATCGCCGCAACGTGGTTCATCCCTGCATGGCCGGAATAGAGGATAAAATTTCTAATGCCGGGATTATAGAGTGCCTCGACTACATCTAAAACTATGGCCACGAGAGTTGAAGAGCGAATAGTGATTGTCCCAGGAAAATCCGCCGTACTCCGACAAACCCCAAAGTTTATTGGCGGCGCAACAAAAACTGTTAACTTTTCTGCCGCCTTCTTGGCAATCTCGTAGGCATGAAGAATATCCGTATTCATGGGCAGATGCGGGCCGTGCTCTTCTATGGCCCCCAGGGGTACGATTACCGTCTGCGTTTTTTTTAGTCCCTCGGAAAAATCGAGGGTAGTTATCTGTTCAATTATCATATCTGTGGAACCATGCTCTGGATTATGATCATTTGGTTGAGACTGCGCAATGATTTACGCTGTCGTCCCTCCGTCGAGTAGTATTACACTTCCTGTCACAAAACTTGAGGCCTCTGACGCCAAGAAGATTGCAGCTCCCACCACCTCATTCGGCTCACCAATGCGTCCCATGGGATTTGAAGCTGCAACCTGCGTTAAGATATCTGGGTTAGACCAAAGCGGTTCAGAGAACTTTGTTTTGATCATCGCAAGGGCGATGGCATTTACCTGTATATTAAAAAGCGCAAGCTCCTGTGCCATAACCTTTGTCAGCATCTCCACTCCGGCTTTTGCAACTCCGTAAATACCCAGGCCCGGCGTTGCCTTCCTTGCGGCTACGGTGCTGATGTTTATAATCTTTCCTCCCCCCGAATCCTTCATCATCTTAGCCCCCCTCTGGCTTACAAGAAACACGGACTTTAGATTTGTGTCAATAATTTTGTCCCACAACGATTCTTCGGCGTCGGTAACCGTCGGGGTAAAGATATTCATCCCTACATTGTTGACCAATACATCCACAGTTCCCATTTCACTTTTGACCTTATCAAAAAGATTGTCGATATCTTCCACCTTGCCCAGATGCGCTGGGATGATAATGACCTTTCCCTCGTTAGCTTTTTCTTTTGTCACTCCCTCTATCTTCTCCTTGGCCTCAAGAAGCGCCGGCTCCTTTCTGGAGCAGATGGCGATATTTTTTGCTCCCGCCTCTGCAAAGCCCATTGCGATGGCAAGGCCGATTCCTCTGCTCCCACCGGTGATGAGGACGTTTTTACCCTTTAGTGAAAAATTAGCTTGACTCATCTTATAAACCTCCTGAAATAATCTGCACCAATAGTGCATATTGAGATTGCTTCGACACTACGTTCCTCTTGAATGACATCGAGAAACAATAGTTTTGTTTTATTCTTCTAAAAAACTCTAATGTAACCTGATGGGAAAATATCATTTTTTTAATCGATTTGCAATACAAAAGAGGAAAAGAGAGAGGCTGCTGCAACGTTTGTTTGAATTTGCAGCTATAAGCAAATTGGGAACCGGGGAGTACGTAAATAATCCACTCCTTTTTAGAAATGACTTTTGAGTTTTTCCCTGATAGTAGTAAACGATGTAAAAGCCTCTTTGGTCAGCTTTTCATCTGGTTGACTCTCCCCAAAACGCTCTGATAGATACGCACGATTAAGGCTTGAAAAGTCGTCTTTGATGTTGGGAAACCTCTCGTTGACATTTTTGGAAAACTCCCCCGGTGTCATCGATTTTTCCCTAATTACACCTTTTTTGTTGAGAAGGCTTAACGCCTTAAAATATGCTCTGGTAGCTCCACCACGTTCCCCTTTTCTTTGACTAACTGATGAGAGGAAAAGCAATTTAATTATATAAGCGATAAGGAACAAAACTACAGCGAAGACTATCCCCAAAATTGGGACGACAATGACCTCTCTCTCCTCCTTTAACCCATAAGCCCAACCACTCACCTTCTTCCTTAAATCTGAGATGTTGTCCCCTCCTTTCATTGAGACATCCCTGACTTCATTTAATACCTTCATTTGGTCTTTCATCTCAAAATTAACAATATATATATTCCACTTCATTTTAAGATTTTCGATAAATCTACTGATTGTCGAGATGTCCATTGGCAGGGCAAGCCCCGCCGGGGGTGTAGGATCAAGGGTTACCCACCCCACCCCGTCAAAATATGCCTCTACCCATGCGTGGGCATCGCTGGCCCTGACCGTATAAAAAGACCCGTATTCATTGTAATTACCGGCAAGAAACCCGGTAACGAGCCTTGACCTGATACCGGCGCATCTGAGCATAATAACCATTGCCGTGGCAAAATGTTCGCAGTATCCTTTTTTATTTCCAAAGAGGAAATCGGCCAAGGGATCATCTCCCACATCCCCCGGATTGAGACTATATGACAGATTTTCAATGAGGTAGCTCCTTATCTTCTCTGCCACGATTTCGTCGGAATCGACACCTGCCGTGAGTTCATTGACGAGGGGTTTTGTTCGATTGTCGAGATTATCTGGGAGCTTAAGATACATCTCC
>JAUWME010000231.1 GCA_030613285.1 Candidatus Zymogenus sp.
AAGAGTCGCTGGTTACAGAAGCATTAAATGCGGGCGCAAAAGACTACATCATCAAACCTTTCGATGCTGTTGATGTCTCGACGATGGTTAAAAGGATTGCAGGAGTATAGCAATCGATGCCAGATGGAAAACTAATCATCATTGCTGCCTCAACCGGTGGCCCAAAAATCGTTTTAGATATCATCTCCCGAATACCACCGAGCTTACCTACTGCGATAATTGTTGTACAACATATGCTTCCGAAGTTCAATAAATCTTTTGCTAATCGCATTTCAAGGGGTACTGGATTAGATGTTAAAATTGGTTTTTGGGGAATGAGAGTAGCAACCGGTAGAATTATTGTCGCACCGGGGAGAAAGCATCTTGTTCTGGAAGAAGATAAAGGAGATGTTTTTATTGCTCTGGACAATTCAGGACCAAAGTCTGGGGTAATTCCTTCGGCAGATTTAACAATGATGGCAGCGGCTCCTATTTACAAAGAAAAACTAATGGGTGTTATTCTGACGGGGATGGGAAAAGATGGAATGGAAGGTTTTAGAGCATTGAAGGAAATGGGAGGCAGTACTGTAGTTCAGGATGAAGAATCAGCCATTGTGTATGGGATGCCGGGCCGAGCTTTGCAAAATGGTCTCGTTGACATGGTGCTTTCGCCTCGTGAAATCGCAGATGAAATAATTAGATTTGCTCAGGAGGATTCCTTAAATGGATATGTCGAGGTATAAGAAGATCTTCATGGAGGAGTCCATAGAACATCTTCAAAAACTGAGCCAGCTCTCCCTTGAACTTGAAAAAGACCCCAAGAACATGGAAGTTGTAAATACAATATTTAGAGAAGCGCATTCTATAAAAGGGATGGCGGCTTCTATGGGATATTTCCCAATTTCGGAGCTCACACACAAAGTTGAAGATTTGATGGATTTTGTGAGGAAAGGAGAAATTACCGTAACATCTCAAGTTGTTGATGTTATTTTAAAATCGGTTGATACTCTTGAGGCTCAGCTTAAGTCAGTGGAAAAAGACGAGGAAATTGAAGTTGGATTAGAAAATATCCTCAAAATGATTGATGAAGCATCACAGGGCAAAGTAGAAACAAAAGATGCGTCAGAAATATCAAATAAAAAAACAACTGAAGAAGTAACAGACGAATTGGTTAAGGACGTAACTGAAAAAAAAACTGTAGATGATAAGACAAAAGATGAAGGAGTCAGGCCAAAAGAAGGCAAATCGGAATTTCTCGTTCTTCTACGGGTTGATTCAGAGTTACAAAAGGCAAATGTAAAAGCACTGCTCGGTGTTAAAAAAATCTCCGAGCTTGGAAAAATCGTCGGACTTTCTCCGCCACTACAAGAAATAAAAAAAGGACTAACAACAGGTGAGTTAAAAGTTAAAATTGTAACAGGTGCCAAAGAAGAAGATATTGTCAGAACCCTCGAAAAACTCCCAGAGATTTCAGGCTACGAAATACAAAACATCACAGAAATGGAGACAAAAACTGAGGAACTATCAAAAGAAGATGATACGAAAATAGAAATAAAGACTGAAGACAAACCGACAACAACTGGCCACGATGCATCAACTGAAGAAAAATCCCCACTACCAAAAAAAGAAACTATAGATAAAGCTAAACTCCTCGTGGAAAAAATTCTTCCAACGGGAGAGATAATGTCAGAGCTTCCCCGAACGGTAAGGATAAGCACTGACTTACTTGAGGGTTTTATCAACCTTGTGGGAGAGTTATTAATCACAAAATCGAGAATATTTGAGTCTACAAAGGAAATTGGATCACCCTTAGTGGATGAATCGGTAAATAGGCTCGAATATCTGATAAGGGAGCTCTACGCAAAGATTATAACCGTCAGGATGATGCCACTGGAGAGTATTCTTTCAAGAATGCCCCGTTTGATTAGAGACCTGGCTAAAGAGAAAGGAAAAGAGGTAGATTTTTCGATAACTGGAGGAGATATAGAGCTTGATAGGTCGATTTTGGAAGAACTGACCGAAACACTGGTACACATCTTTAGGAACTCTATCGATCATGGGATTGAACCCCCAGATGATAGGGAAAAGTCGGGTAAGCCCAGAAGCGGCTCTGTAACTTTAAACGCATACAGGGAGAGAGATCTTATCTTCATCGAAGCTACAGATGATGGCAAAGGAATGGACCCAGTAAAAATAAAAGAGGCTGCCATAGTCAGGGGAATTATTAAAGAAGAACAGGCGAACCTTCTAAATGAAGAAGATATACTCCTTTTAACCTGTATGCCCAACCTTTCTACACAAAAGGAGGTTTCAGATATCTCCGGTAGGGGTGTTGGCATGGACGTTGTAAAAACCAAAATTGAATCTCTGGGTGGAAATATCAAAATAGAATCTGAGATCGGCAAGGGAACTAAAATAATCTTAATTTTACCACTCACTGTGGCAATTATCCAAGCACTATTGATTACAGCGGCGGGAGCTACTTTTGCGTTGCCTCTAAGCAAGTCGGTCAGATCTGCCGAAGTGAAAAAAGAAGATATCCAAAAAAGCCAGAACCAGAGAGTAGTCTTGCTAAACGAAGAGATGATACCTCTTTATAGACTTTCTGATATTCTAAACATCGATGCTTCGGTGGATGGAAAAGATGTAATCTCAGTGATTGTAATAGAGGTGAGGGGCAGGAACATCGGGCTCGAAGTTGAAGATATTAAGGGAAACGAAGAGATATTTATTAAATCACTTGGAAACCCCCTCGAAAGAATTCCCGGTTTTTCAGGGGTTACTGTTCTTGGGGATGGAAAACCAGTTTTGATTCTTGATGTTGTAAACCTTTTTTAGTGTAAAACATTGAATATTAAAGAGATTTTGTCATTAAAAGAAAATATATTAAAGATCCATTTAGAAGATGCCGCCAAAAAAACAGCTAAGGCACTATCGGATATGTCCGGTGAAATTGTAAAGGTGGAAAATTCTATAGTCGATGTTGTCGAGATAAATAAAATCAATAGCCTCTACGGCAGTGTCAACGGCAAAATTGCCATAATCAAATTCAGCATCCAAGCTAAATTGAAGGGAGAGATACTTCTTCTGCCCTCTACAAAAGAAGCTGAAACGTTGGCGATAGATATGGCTTCAAAAAAAATTAAGGGTGAGATAGATAGGAATATAATGAATTCTGTCATAGGGGAAATCGGAAATGTCATGTCAGCTACATACGTCAGCTCTATCGGGAAATACTTCAATGATATCCTAATGCCTTCGGTCCCCCGTCTTTCTTTTCTGGAATCTTTCGACTTGATACAAAAATACATTATAGATAATTCAGAAATACAATCCAGGGCCTTGATGATAGCCTGCGATTTTGTTGTTGGAGAAAATAGAATCAGGATACCATTTCTTTTTCTCTTAAAACCTGAATCTATAGATACATTCATTGGAAATATGTAAAGGGACAGAGGAAGAGGGACAGAGACGAGCTAAAACGGCTTTTATCTATGGTCAAAGACGGCAAGGTGACGGTGGAAGAAGGGTTAGAAGAGCTGAAGGAGCTCCCGTTTTTGGACCTTGGGTTTGCTATGCCGGATACCCACAGGGCAATAAGACAAGGCTTTCCTGAGGTTGTTATGGGGGAGGGAAAAAGGCCGAAAGATATCGCAAAAATCGTTATAAGCCTCTCAGCAGGAAAAAACAACATCCTGGTTACAAGAGTAGATTCAAACATGGCAACAGCAGTAATGGAAGAAATTCCTGATATTGAATATCACGATAGGGCAAGATGTCTCGTATTAAAAAGACAAAAAATCAAAGAAGTAGGTCGTGGCAGCATAATGGTAATAACCGCTGGAACATCAGATATTCCGGTGGCCGAAGAAGCGGCTCTCGTTTGTGAATTGATGGGAAATAAAACCACAAAACTCTATGATGCCGGAGTCGCAGGGCTGCACAGGTTGATGCACAAAAGCAGTGACATTAAATCTGCCAATGTACTTATCGTCGTTGCAGGAATGGAAGGAGCGCTGCCCAGCGTAGTCGGGGGAATCGTAGAGCGACCCGTGGTGGCTGTTCCAACAAGTATCGGCTACGGGGCCGGGTTCGGAGGGCTGTCAGCACTTCTTGGAATGTTGAACTCTTGCGCCGCAGGAGTATGTGTCGTAAACATCGACAATGGTTTCGGCGGAGGATATGTAGCGTCCCTAATAAATCGCTAACAATGGGGTTGTAGGGTTGTTTGGGAGGGGGTGGGAGGTGTGGTTGGGGGTTAGAGAATGAATAAAATTGGAAGATTGTTTGAAGAGTTTTTTTAAAGCGCAATAATTGTAATAGATAGTAATTAGGCTGCTTTTCATAGATTTCCATCGGTTAAAAAATATTGCTTGTGGTAGTGTGGCAAAAGTAATTTATATAGATACATTTTCAGGAATATCCGGCGATATGCTCCTTGGGGCTCTCATTGATGTGGGATTTGACATCGAAAAATTGAGAGAAGAGATTAACCGTATCGGGATTAATGCTGTGCTTCATGTCGAAAGGGTAAAAAAGGGCGGGATCGAGGCAGTAAATTTTACAGTCTCCTACAACCAGAAAAAGGAAAAACCGAGAAACTACAAAACCATCAGGGGAATGCTTGAAGAGAAGATGGCCCCGTCTTTTGGAAAGGATATTGCCCTAAGAGTCTTTATGCTTCTTGCCGAGGCGGAGGCAAAAGTCCACGGAATTGATGTTGATGACGTTCACTTC
>JAUWME010000222.1 GCA_030613285.1 Candidatus Zymogenus sp.
AATCTCACCCCTATCGGCTACAAGAACTTTGTCAATCATATTTTTTCAGTTTTGATAAAATTAAAGAGGTTCTAACAAGAAAAGCGACTGCCCATATTCTACAGGTTGACCATTTTCGATTAGGACAGACACAACAATACCGTCAAATTCCACTTCAATTTCATTATTCAGCTTCATAGATTCAATAATGCAAATGACATCCCCCTTCCTGACCTCGCTGCCAACTTCAACAAAGGGTGGAGAGTCAGGAGAGGCTGATCGATAAAAACTCCCCACAAGGGGAGACACAACGGCGACAAGCTCCCTGTCTTCGACAGCGTCATTAGTAGTCATCGATTTATCCGGCACACCAATTTTGTCAGCCAAACCGTTCAGATTCCTCTTAATAACCAAGCGTTCACCGGAACGTTCAATCTCGATCTCAGAAATATCTGTCCCCTCAATGATTTCAATTATATCTTTTATTTCCTTGAGATTCATTCCATTTACCACCTTATCTATTTCGTAATCAGCTACAGTTTACCTTTGTTTCTCTACCCTCTAATAACAAACTAAAATACAATTTAGGCACTCAAAATTCGGGAGGGCTCTTTTAATTGGTAAATTACATTACAATGCCCACATTTTTCCCACCCTTTTCTCTTAGCCACTCAAATTTTGGGAAAGCCTCTCTATTTTGAAATTCTCTCCACATACTCACCAGACCGTGTATCAACCTTTAAAACATCCCCTTCGTTGAGAAAAAGAGGAACCTGAACAACAAACCCTGTTGTCAAAGTAGCGGGCTTTGACCCGCCTGTGGCGGTGTCTCCTTTTACCCCAGGCTCTGTTTTTTCAATTGGAAGTTCCACAAAGTTCGGAATCTCAAGAGAGATCGGCGAGCCTTTATAATAAAGGACAGTAAGTTCGAGACCATCGGAGAGAAAATTTGCCGCATCCCCAACCTGACTTGTCGAAATAAACACCTGCTCGTAATTCTCCGTATCCATAAAATGAAACCCCTGATCGTCTTTGTAGAGATATTGCATATCTTTTTCATTGAGATCTGGTTTTTCAACCTTCTCGCCGGATCGAAAGGTCTTTTCCAATACCGACCCGTTGATGAGGTTTTTCATCTTCGTCCGAACAAATGCCCCTCCTTTCCCCGGTTTTACGTGCTGAAAATCCACAATAATAAAAGGCTTTTTGTCTATCTCAATTTTTAATCCTCTCCTAAACTCTGCCGTTGAATACACTTAACATTCCCCCAATTGTAACTTCAAATAAATATTTCGCATCAATTCAGTACTTTAAAAGATTTCGGTATCGTTGTCAACACTTTTGGGGAATCTTCGGTAATAAGGATCATATCCTCAAGACGTACTCCACCCCATCCGGGGATATAAATTCCGGGCTCGATTGTAATCACCATTCCGGCAACAAGGACATCATCACTAAGAGAGCTTATGGTAGGCGGTTCATGGACATTCAAACCCACACCGTGTCCTGTGCCGTGAGTAAAATATTTGCCAAAACCTTTTTCATTAATAAATTCCCTAACCGCCTCATCCACCTCTTTGACAGAAACACCATCCCTCGCCCGAACAATCCCCTCCCTTTGAGCAGAGCGAACCACGTCAAATATCTTCCGTTTTTCCCCCTCAGCCTTCGCTCCCCCATTTGATATTTGATAAGTAATTGTCTGGTCGGAAGAATACCCCTTAAAAACCGCACCAAAATCGATTAGTAAGAGATCCCCTTTCTTCAACTTTCTCAATCCGGGTGTGGCGTGGACAATCGCCCCATTCTCTCCCGATGCAATAATTGCAGGAAAAGGAATAGGGCCTGACCCCCTTTTTTTCATCACATATTCCAGCTCCACCGCAATATCCGCCTCCGAGACACCCGGAACGATCATCGGGGTTATTTCATCAAGCGCATCCTCTGAAATTTTGATAGCCTTTCTGATACAATCTATCTCTCCCTCCTCCTTTAGCATACGCAACTTTGAGAGATCTTCCTTTATCAAAACTAACTCACTGCCAGAAACAGCCTTTTTTAGCTCCTCAAAGGCAAACAGTGTCATATTATAAGATTCTACCCCCACTTTTTCAAGCCCCATCCCATCTATCACACTTGATATTCCTTCAGCTTTTTTTTTGTACTCCTCCACCGGAAACAGATGAACCTCTCCCGACGCCTGTGTTGTGTAGCGACCATCAGTCAAAAAAACACCGTGCTCTTCACCAACCACCAAAACACCATCGCTTCCGGTAAAGCCAGAAAAGTACCTGATGTTTTTCATTTCAGTTATAACAACGCCTGCAAGTGATAATCCCTTAAGGAAACCTCTCAGCCTCTCAATCCTGTTTTTGATCATCTATTTTTTACCAACTATTTTCTTAAGGGCAATAAGTCCCATACGGTATCCTTCCTCCCCAAAACCTGTAATCACCCCAACTGCAATATCCGAAATGAACGAATGTCTCCTGAAATCTTCTCTGGAAAATATATTGGAGAGATGGACTTCCACCACGGGTAGTGATATCGTCAAAAGCGCATCACGAATGGCCACCGAGGTGTGGGTGTACCCCCCAGCATTGATCAAAATACCGTCAATGGCATCCACCCCCTGGATTTTGTCGATAATTTCACCCTCCGAATTGGATTGAAAAATATCAACGTCAATTCCTAAACTACCAGCGGTCTCTTCGATGAACTTCACCAGATCATCATAAGTGAGTGAACCGTATATTTCAGGCTCTCGCACACCCAGCATATTCAGGTTTGGGCCATTTATTACCAATATCTTCATATACATTCTTCTCCAAAAAAGCAGCTTGTCTTGTTCCAAACAGATGTAAGTCGCTCCTTGTAGTCAAATACTCATCAATCGAAATCATGCCAAAGTCTTTTTCACTGAAGCCTCAACAGTTTTTTCGGTATGGGGACTATTTTCTTATATCCAACCTACCAACCCACCAACCCGTTTGGGAATCCTGAAAAATATTAAACTGGATTCCCGCTTTTGCGAGAGCAATCATGGATTTTCAATCTGACGGGAATGGTATACTTCACAGGATTTACACGAAATTGCTGCAACATTATTAGTTACTAACGGTTAAATAATGTCTCGAAGTTTCAGCGAGCCTATCCTTATTTTGTATCTGCCTAACGCCATGTCGGCTTGGGGAGTGATAATAAGGAGGAAATAGTATTCTTCCGAAATCATATGGGATATTACACTAAAATTTTTCATCGATATAGTAACGTCTTTCAGATCCTCAAGATGAAGGATGGAAATGACCCTTTGAACCTCTGACATTATAGTCGTATATTCGACGCCTATAATCTCAGCATCATACTCAAGCCTGTCATTTTGATATTTCTCCAAGGGAATTCCGTCCTTCCCTATAATCATACCAGCAAGGCTTCCGGGAACCGATTTAATAACCTCTTCTAATATTCCCCTAAAATCATTCATCTTAAGCGATCCCAAAAATAATTAAGAAATGACCAAAAACGGCGTCATCTCTCTGACACAAACAAAAATACTACTAACACTTTATTTGACTTCTTCCAACAACCTCCCCCTCTCAATCCTATCTTCATCACTACCTTCCCAATTTATAATATTTTTATGGCATTTCAATGATATTTTCTATGATGCTTTTCTTTATGACGATATTCTTTATGACGATATTCTTCTAAGCTTTCTTACATTGTTCAACCATTTCTTCAGGTTCTGAATATTTTTGCCCAGTATATCCTCACCAACAACATCACCCCCACCTTGAGAAGAGATACCCATCTCCCCACCAATGGCAATCTCTCCCCTCATCTCATTTATTTTTTTCCTAACATGACTGACCTTCTCTCTTAGTGTCCTCCTTGTTGGAAAAGCAACAGTGAGCTCTTCATAAATAGGTAACGCCCTTTCAAAATATCCCTGTTTTACATATATATCTGCTATTGTCTCAGTAGAAATATCTACATCTTTACCATCAATCTCTCCCTCCAACTCACCCTCAACTCCCGGCTCCACTCCCTCCATATCAGACTCAAAATCGTCAAAACCTTGGTCTTCTGTCGAAGTCTCACCGCCCAGCTCACCCTGAAGCACCGTCTCCACTCCCACTATATCAGGCTCAAAACCATCTAAACCTTGATCTTCTGTTGAAATCTCACCACCAATTTCTACAATTTCACTTTCACCACTCTCTACACCTTCCGGTACCTCTTTCACTATATCGGACTCAATCTCGATCTCACTGGGAATTTCTTCCTGCTCTGAATACTCCTCAACCGCCTTTGTCAGGTCATCCACCCCCTCTCCAGAATCGAAAATCTCATCAAGGATGCCAAATTCATCTTCAACTTTATCCTTCTCTCCTTGTCCGACTTCCTCATCAGACAAACCAACAACTTCGACATCATTCACAGATATATCTAAATCATCTCCCACACCTAAATCATCTTCCACACCTGATTCACCGTAATCATCATCAATGGAGATTTTGTCCTCATCAGCAAATTCTGTGGTATCAATACCCGCTCCAATTTCGAAATTGTCTTCACCTTCTCCCACCAACTGGATCTCCTCTTCCTCTAACTGGATATCTTCCCCCTCCAACTGGATGTCCTCTCCCCCCTCCTCAAGATCAAGGTCCAACTGATCCCCCACATAACCGTCTATTTCATCCTCGTCCGGCTCAGGTTCGATCTCCTCAATATCCTCAATGATTTCATCATCTGCAATTCCACCATCTATGTCATCAAAAAAATTATCAAGTGATTCATCAGAAGTAGTATCTT
>JAUWME010000199.1 GCA_030613285.1 Candidatus Zymogenus sp.
CCAACGACCCCCCCAAAACATTCCCGACCCCCCTTCAAACATTCCCAGCACCCCTGTTTAATTTCCAGCAACCCTTTTTTCTATTTCTTTTTCAAATTTAACGTAATCCACTGATGTTTTATTAAGCTCTGCTGCAAGGTCTGCAAAGACCTTTGATGAGGACACGCCGTTTGTAATTGTAACTGCCGCTTCGATTCTTTGTGCATTACCTTGGGAATTTATGTATGTTCCCGATTTCTGGCTCCAGTGTGGAGCGGGGACGACGATGTCCATGTATTTTGTGATTTCCGGTGTTATCCTGTCTGTTATTGCGGCGGCGAATTTTAGTTTTTTTAGTTTCTTGATTAATGTATCTGGCAGTGCTGAGTCGAATATTTCGCAACCGACGAATAGTGCTCCGGTGATTTTTTTTGATTCTATTGCTGACTCGATATTTTTTGAGTTGTCAGATATTCCGAGTTTTTTTGCACCGGCCGTATTGGGAGAAAAATCCTCGTCTATGAGAAAATTCCCTGCTTCCTTTTCTTCTGTAATGTCTTCGATTCTTGTTGTTAGGGAAATTTGTTCAGGGCCGATATTGTCGCTGGCGATGAGGAGCGCTGAGGCCATCTCTTCGATTGACGCCCCTGTTCCGATTATGAGGGCGAAGCTACCATTTTCTTGCCTCTCTTTTATCTCTACGGCCAACTCTTCAATTGCCCTTTCCAGTGAAACATCGAAGAGTTTATCTCCGCTTTTCATCATGGAGGAGGTTACGGGTTCTTTGTCGTCCATGTCAAGATAGGCACGCCTTCCGATATCACACATCCAGACATCGTTGATATCGAGGTTTTCTCTGGGGACAATTCTGTATATTTTGTTGTCATCTACTTCGACGAAGGTGTTGCAACCTTTGGCACATTTGAGGCAGATGGAAGGTTTTTGGTCTAAAAACCAGACTCTCTTTTTAAAGCGAAAGTCTTTGCTGGTGAGCGCCCCGACTGGGCAGACATCAACCATGCACCCCTGCATGGCATTTTTGAGTTCACCTCCGCCGTAGATTCCAATTTGTTGGTCATTGCCTCTGTAGAAACTTCCGTACTCCTCAACGCCGAGGATATCTCTTGCAAACCTGATGCAGCGTGTACAGGCGACACAGAGGTTCATGTTTCTGACCAATCCGCCGCCGATATCGTGTTCTGGAAAATCTCTTTTTCCTTCGATATACCTGCTGTGGTCTCGGCCGTATTTTCTGGCGTACCTTTGGAGGTCGCAATCTCCAGCCTGATCGCATACCGGGCAATTAAGCGGGTGATTTATTAGTAGAAACTCCAGCACACCACTTCTGGCTTTTTCGACTTTTTCGTTGTTTGTAGATACGACCATATCATCTTTGACAACCATGGAACAGGCAGTTTCGAGCTTTCGCATCCCTTCGATCTCTACGAGGCAGATGCGGCACGTTCCCCGTATTTTGAGTTTTGGATGATAACAGAGGTGAGGAATTTCGATGCCGTTTTGTAGTGCAGCGTTTAAGACCGTTGTACCCTCTGGAACCGAAATCTCTTTATTGTTTATGGTTAAAGTAATCATACCTTTTTGTACTCGAATAATGTAACGTACTGAAAATCTAATCTAATCTAATATAGCCTTAAAAGTTTTTTGTTTCAATCAATTTACGCCCCTAAACAACCCAACCCCCTAATATCTCAATTTCAAATTGCTACCAACCCCATATACGACCAACCCCGACCAACTCTATTAACTTCTGCCTACCACTATGCCTCTTATCTTTATTTGCGACTGACCCTTAGTAGGGACAGCGGGCTTCTTTTATGTGTTGGTCAAATTCATCTCTGAACTTTTCGACGATGGCGATGATGGGCATTGCTGCGGCATCTCCCAGCGGGCAGAGTGTCTTGCCAAACATATTATCCTGAATATCGAGCAGTAGTTCAGGATCACCTTCTTGTCCACCTCCGGCTTCGATTCTTTTTAGAATTTTGTATGTCCAGGTTGTTCCTTCGCGGCAGGGCGTGCACTGACCGCAGGACTCATGGGCGTAGAATTTTGCGAGCCTTGCGGCAATTTTTACCATGCACCATCTGTCGTCTATTACAATTACAGCGCCGGATCCCAGCATAAAACCTCCCGGGGTGGCACTTTCGTATGCAAGTTCGAGGTCTTCGATTTCGTCTGGTAGAAGAATTGGCGTGGACGACCCGCCGGGGATGACCCCTTTGAGTTTTCTGCCTTCTTTCATTCCGCCGCATACTTCGTAGATGAGTTTTTTCATGGGAAACCCAAGGGGCAGTTCATAAACTCCGGGATTGTTTACATTTCCGCTGACACAAAAGAGCTTTGTGCCGGCGCTTTTTTCTGTACCTATGGCGGAATATGCTTCAGCGCCTTTTGATATAATAAATGGTATTGCACTTAGTGTCTCGACGTTGTTGATGACGGTTGGACCTCCGTAGAGACCAACAACTGCGGGAAACGGCGGTTTGAGGCGTGGATTTCCTCTGTGGCCTTCGATTGATTCCATCAGCGCTGTTTCGTCTCCGCAGACGTATGAACCGGCCCCCCGATGGAGAATTAATTCAAGGTCATAACCTGTGCCTTGGATATTTTTTCCGAGGTATCCACCTTTGTAGGCTTCAGCAATCGCTGCGTCAAGAATGTCGGCTTCTTTGTGGTATTCGCCGCGGATGTAGATGAAAGCAGTTTCCACGCCAATGGCGTATGATGAAATTATTATTCCCTCAATTAATTGATGTGGGTCTTCCATCATCAGGAGTCTATCTTTAAAGGTTCCCGGCTCACCCTCGTCTGCATTGCAGGCAAGATACTTTGTTTTTGGGGAATCCTTATCGATAAAGCCCCACTTGACGCCGGCGGGAAATCCTGCTCCTCCCCTTCCCCGGAGTCCTGATTCTTTTATATCGTCGATGATAACACCCGGCTCGACTTTGCCGAGAACTTTTTTTAGTGGTTGGTAACCCTCATTTTCCTCATAGACTTTGAGGGTGTGGGAGTTTTTTAATTCCACTCTGCTGAGAAGTACTGCTTCGGTCATTTCATTTTATCCGACATTTTATCCAATATTTTATCCGAAGGTTATTTTTCCCTTTGACTCTAACTTACTTCAATCGCTTCATTCATCTCAACCATTCATCCCTACCCCCCAAACGCCACCCCCCAAGCACTGCTACCTCCCAACTGCCCAACCCCTGAACTACCAACCCCACAACCCTTTTAACATATCGATAGTAGCCTATTTTTTCAATTTTGCGATAATCTCGTCAACGACTTTTATTGTAAGATTCTCGTAAAAATCTTCATTTATTTGCATCACTGGAGCGTTACCGCAGTTTCCGAGGCATTCGACTTCGAGTAGTGAGAAGAGTCCGTCTCCTGTGGTTTCTCCGCTTTTGATGCCGAACACTTTTATCAGATGTTCGTAGATTTCTTCACCACCTGTGATCATGCACGACACGTTGGTACAGACTTGAATAACGTATTTTCCCATGGGCTTTTTGTAGTACATGGTGTAGAACGTTGCCACGCCGTAGACTCTGACCTTTGGCAGTTCGAGGACATCTGCGATGTCGTCCATAGTTTCTTTTGCGAGCCATCCTTTTTCTCGTTGAGCTATGTAGAGCGCTGGCAGGAGTGCGGATTCAGTTGTGGGGTATTTCTCTGCGATTTTTTTAATTTCTTTTATTGAACTATCCGATAAATTTCCCACTTAAAACTCCTATCTATCCAGCTCGCCTGCGACGACGTTTAAGCTTCCGAGTGTTACAATGGCATCCGCCAAGATTTTACCTTTGATCATTGAGGGGAACGCCTGATAATATGCGAAACAAGGGCTCCTTACGTGTAGTCGGTATGGGTTTTTGTCGCCATCGCTGACGATATAAAAACCGAGTTCTCCGTTTGCCCCTTCGACGGCATGATAGACCTCTCCTTTTGGAATATCTGCAATTCCGTCTGTGAAAAGCATGAAGTGATGGATGAGGCCTTCCATGGTGTCATATACTTCTTGTTTTTCGGGGAGGATAATATTTGGGTCGTCGATATTGATGGGGCCTTTTGGCATTTTGTCAAGAATTTGGAGGACGATTCTCATGGATTGATTCATCTCTTCCATCCTGACGAAAGTACGGTCGTAGTAATCTCCGCGGTTTCCGACGGGGATGTCAAATTCGAGTTCATCGTAAATTGAGTACGGCTCGTCTTTTCTGATATCTCTTGCGACGCCACAGGCTCTCAGGTTTGGCCCTGAGAATCCGTAATCGATGGCGTCCTCGGCGCTGATCTCTCCTACTCCTACGGAGCGGTCGAGAAAGATTCGATTTTTTTTGATGAGTTTTTCTGTATCATTTATGGCACCGGGCAATTCCTTTAGGATTTCTCTTGCGGTGCTATCAAAGTCATCGGGGATGTCTCTGACCAATCCGCCGATGCGGGTGTAATTTGTAGTCATTCTGGCGCCACTTACCATCTCGCAGAGCCTGTAGAGTTCCTCTCTTACTCGGAAGAGATACCAGTAGATTGTCAATGCTCCCGTATCTACCATGTTTGGCCCAAGGCAGGTGATATGATCCATAATCCTTGAGATTTCTGATAGCATCACCCGAATGTACTGGGCGCGTTCTGGGACTTTGATGTCGAGAAGTTTTTCTACCGTTTCGGCGTACCCTTGGTTGTTTATGAATGTAGAGACGTAATTGAGTCTGTCGGTAAAGGGTATAAATTGGTGATAGGTCAGCCCTTCTGCCAATTTTTCAAAACCGCGGTGGAGGTAGCCAATCTCGACATCTGCTTCGGCAATTATTTCTCCATCGAGTTTTGCATAGATGGGCAATGTTCCGTGCACGGCTGGATGAGATGGCCCAATATTGATGGGTATCAAGTCATCCATCGGGTCTTCATTCATTTTAGTTGTTGTCTTTTCAGTCATTATATTAATCTTATTTTATCTTGTATCTTATATCTTATTTTTTAATATTTTACAAATTATTCTGTGTCTAATATTGGAACTGGGCAATATTCATCTTTTGGGCTACCGTCGAAGTCTTTCCTCAGGGGATATCCTGGGAAATCATCGGGGTTTAAGATTCTTCGGAGGTCTGGATGGCCCAAGAAATGTATTCCGCACATCGCGTCTGCGGCGCGCGCGAACCCGTGGGCGCTTTTGTATCCTGGGGTTACTGACGGGAGCTCTGGTTTGCTTGCTAAGAC
>JAUWME010000387.1 GCA_030613285.1 Candidatus Zymogenus sp.
CGGCCTTGAAATGACCAAGAGGTCAGATGTCAACGTCATGGCGTGGGCTGGCGACGGCGGAACTTTTGATATTGGGCTTCAGGCCCTCTCCGGCGCATTGGAAAGAAACGAGGACATCTTCTATTTCTGCTACGACAACGAAGCCTACATGAACACCGGAAACCAGCGAAGCAGCGCCACCCCCTTGGGGTCATGGACAACCACAACCCCCACAGGCGAGACAGGGGATAAAAAGGATATCATGGCCATAGTTGCCGCTCACCATATTCCGTACGCCGCCAGCGCCTCCATTGCCCACCTTGACGACCTTGACGCCAAAGTCCAAAAGGGTATGAAAATCAAAGGCGCCAAATTTATCCATATCCTCACAGCGTGCCCCACCGGCTGGCGGATGCCTCCCGACATGACAATTAAGGCCGCAAGGCTCGCTGTAAAGTCGCGGGTATTTCCCCTGATGGAAATTTTTGATGGTGAAAAAAAGATATTAAACTACAAACCGGAAAACCCCGTTGACGTAAGGAAATATCTCAAAATTCAGGGACGATTTTCTCACCTAACCGATGAGGATATCGATGACATCCAGATACGAGTTGACAAAAAATGGGGTAAACTCGTCTCTCAAGTCGATGAAATCCGCCCGTCTGTGGATGGCCTAAAATACATTTAATTTAAGGTTCATCAGATTATTGTGTACCTGATTTAAGGGATGATATACTTACATATAAACTTATTAGAAATTCTGCTGTAATAGCAATATTGCTGGTGGGCGGGGGAAAATGTGTTCAATTAATACTCGGATAGCAGTTAAGACATCAAGATAATGGGTGCTTATCAAAACAATGGGTTTAAACCCATTGTCTAAGAGCAAACTTTCATATTAACACGGGAGACAAATAATGAACGAGGCTGTAAGGCTCCTTTCGGAATATATTAAAATCAACACAACCAATCCCCCAGGAAACGAAATTGCGGGAACAAAGTTCTTTGCCGACATATTCCAAAAAGAGGGGATAGAATATCGCATTTATGAGCCACTGCCAAAGCGGGGATCGATCCGGGCAATAATTCCGGGAACCGGGAAACAAGAACCCCTTATTCTTATGCACCACATCGACGTTGTGCCGGCGGATAAATCTGAATGGAGCTTTGAACCATTTTCTGGCGATGTGAAAGACGGCTTCATCCAAGGTCGGGGTGCGCTGGACACCAAGGGACTGGGAATAATGGAGCTTATGGCCATGCTTGCCATCAAGCGGGAGGGACTGACTCCCAACCGCGACATCATCTTTCTGGCAGCAGCAGATGAAGAGATGGACGGCAGCAACGGTGTCGGGTACCTCATCAAGGAACATTTCGATGACTTCAACGCCGGATTGGTCATTAACGAGGGGGGCTTTGCACTGGATGGCCTTTTGCCCGAAAACCCCCTGCATCTCATAGCAACGTCAGAAAAAGGCGTCTGCTGGCTTGAGCTCACAACATCCGGCACCCCCGGCCACGCATCTGCGCCTCATAAGGATAACGCCCTTGAAAATCTCACCAAGGCACTGACAAGGCTGCTTAATGAAGACACCCCCTTTGAGGTAAAACCCAATGTGGCCAAATACTTTGCGGGGTTGGCCCACGGCTGGCCGTTCCTTGAGCCGTACCTTGAAGACCCCACGCCCGAAAAGCTCATCGAAATTTTAAGAACATCTGGTCTTCTCGAAAATCCCATCTTTACAGCCCAGCTAAAAAACACCATCTGCCTGACGGTAATGAATTCCGGGGACAAGACAAACATCATCCCTGCAAAGGCAAAGGCGCACCTCGATTGCAGGATTCTCCCCGGCGTTGAGCTGGACGAGTTTGTTGCCACCATCAAGGAGCGTCTGGGCGATGACTCAAACATCGAGATTAAATTTCTTGACAGCAGCACCGCCAACATCTCCCCTGACGATACCAAAGATTACAGGGTAATCGAAAGCGTCCTCAAAGACCACTGGCCCAACGGCGTAATCACCCCGTTTATGCTCACCGGCGGCAGCGATTCCCGCTTCTTCAGAGAAAAAGGGATAAACTGCTACGGCATCCTGCCGGGGCTTTTCACCCTCAAAGACATCGACACGATCCACGGCATAGACGAGAAAATCTCGGTTGATAATCTCATCAAGGGGGCGGATGTGGTAACAAACATTGTAAAGAAACTCTGTGTGGAATAATTAACCTATCTAATGGAGAAAAAATAATGAGTGTTTCATTAAACGAAGTGGACAAGGTGGAAATCTTAACCCTTCAGGACAACTACATTGACATTACAAGCAGGGACAACACTGAGGTGGTTCTTCGGGCCATGCCCTTAAAGGACATGGAGATCAAAAACTCGATCATTGCCGAGCATGGTTTTTCTGCCCTTGTGACGGTAACCACAGGCGATACCTCAAAGAGCATTATCTTCGATTTCGGCTTTTCTGCAAACGGCGCCGCCTTTAATGCCGATGCTCTGAGCCTTGATCTAAGCGTCGTTGAGGCCTGCGCCCTCTCCCACGGGCACATGGATCATTTTGGCGGCATGGAAGCGATTACAAAACTCATCGGTAAAAAGACCGATCTTGTGCTCCACCCGGAGTGCTTCAGAAAACCCAGATACGTCAAGGTCACGGAGGATTTTAAGGTGAAGTTTCCCTCTCTTTCACGGGAGAAAATCAAAGATGCGGGGCTTAACTTGATAGAGACAAAAGATCCATACCCGTTTTTGGGTGGCGATCTCCTCTTCCTTGGTCAAATTCCGAGAAAGACCGACTTTGAAAAGGGAATGCCCAATGTGTACTACGAGAAGGACGGCGTGGAGATATGGGACGACATCATTGAAGATACAGCCATTGTTGCAAACATAAGGGGGAAGGGGCTTGTGATCCTCTCTGGTTGCGCCCATTCCGGGATTATAAACACCACAAACTATGCTGTTAAGGTTACAGGTACCGACAATGTTCACGCTGTGATGGGTGGTTTTCACCTTACAGGGCCGGATATGGCGCCGGCGGTGGCGCCCACAACGGAGGGCCTAAAAAAGATTGACCCGACATACATTGTCCCGACGCACTGCACTGGGCGGGACGCCATTATGAAGATTGAGGCTGCGATGCCTGAGAAGTTTATTCTTAATAT
>JAUWME010000166.1 GCA_030613285.1 Candidatus Zymogenus sp.
AAGAGGTTCTGGAATCCCAAAAGCTTAACATCAAGGCGGCAGAAGAGAGTTTGAGGATTGCCGAAGTTCGCTACGACAACGGGATAAGCACACTTCTGGAACTTCAGGACACCCGCCTTGCCCTGACGGTGGCAAAGCTGAATTACATCCAGGCCCTTTTCAACTACGAGGAATCTTACGCAAGGCTGAGAAAACTTGTGGGGCTGGAGACCGTCATAGTTGAATGAGCCGCAAGGGCGAATAATTATTCGCCCCTACCTGCGGATCGATAGTTTGATTGCTTGATGTTTTTGTAAAATTTCATTTCATTTAAAAAGGTATTTTGGAAAATGCCGATTATGACTTCGGATATAAAAGAAGAGAATAGCCTTGATCTCAAGGAGGAGTTGCTGAAATTTGGCGAGACGGAGCGGCGCATCTTGGAGGCGGCGATATCAGTCTTTGCCGAAAAGGGATTTGAGGGTGGTCGTATCGACGAAATTGCAAGACACTCTGGGTCAAACAAGGCCATGATCTACTACTATTTTGATTCTAAAGAGAAACTCTATACAAAGATCATCGAGATGGTCTTTAAAAAGGTCTCGGCGATTATTATAGAGAACCTATCAGACATGAATCCGGACACCTTGCAAGAGAGTATCACATCGTTCATCGATAGGTACGTAGATTTTATTTATACGAACCTTGGTGTTATCAAGGTACTTTTCTGGGAGATAGCCCGGGGGGGAGAAATTATTGGGGATGTGATAAAGAAGGAAGTGGGCGGGTGCTTCGTCGTGCACATGATAAAGGGGTTTAATGAGGCGGTCGAGGCCGGAAAGATGAGACCTATGGATCCCCGGCATATGTTTATGAACATTATTGGGATGGTGCTCTTCTATTTTGCGGCGAATAGAGTTATCTCCGCTTTGTGGAATGAAGACGCCTTAAGTCCTGAGAACATTGAGAGGAGAAAAAGAGAAGTAACGGAGTTTGTAATTCGGGCGATAGTGGCTTAGTAAATCTGTTTCATTAGAGACTCTGCTAAAATGATAACAAGATGAGGAAAATGTGTTTTATTAATGAGCAATGGGCTTAAGTCCATTGTCTATGGACAAGCATTAAATTGATTAAATCAATCTGGTGAGGTAAGTATGGCAGATAAGAGAAAAATAGTAATTCCCTTTGTTCTTTTGGCTGTGGCCATAGGAACGACCTTCTTCATTCTTTTTAAAGATAACGGGAACGAAAATGTTATATTAGGTTCAGGTACCATTGAGGCCACGGATGTGGATATCAGCTTGAAGATGATGGGGGAGATTATTGATATCAAGGTGGGCGAGGGCGATAGCGTAAAAAAGGGGGATCTTCTGGTTGTGGTGAAGGTATCGGAGCTTGAAGCCAAGAGGATTGGCGCTGAGGCCCTTTTCAAGGAGGTGGGGAAACTCCTCAAGCGAACGAAGAGTCTCTACCACGTCAACAGTATTTCAAGGATGGAGCTGGACAGGGCGGAATCAGCATACTTGCAGGCGAAGTCCCAGCTTGAATCCATCGATGCGTCCCTGACTGACGCAAAGTTAGAAGCCCCCATTTCGGGAATTGTGATGACCAAAAACCTCGAAGTGGGGGAAACTGCTTTTCCGGGGGTGGCTGTGGTTACCCTTGCCGATCTCAGCAAGGTGTGGATAAAGATTTACGTTGCGGAGCCTGTGATGGGGTTGATAAACCTTGGGGATGAGGCGAAGGTTATGGTGGATTCATATCCCGGCAGGGTCTTTTTGGGCAAGGTGATTGTTATCTCCCAAGAGCCGGAGTTCACCCCAAAAAACGTCCAGACCCAAGAGGAGCGGACAAAGCTCGTCTTTGCTGTGAAGATCGAGTTGGAAAACAGCGACATGTCTCTGAAACCGGGGATGCCCGCCGATGCAGAGATTCTTATATCCGGGGAAAACTAAATATTGACTGGGGAATTTATGGAGTTATATTCAAATGCCATAAAAAGCAGTGGACTTGCAAAAAACTTTGGCGATGTAACGGCTGTTTCTGGTCTTGACCTGACGGTAAAAAAAGGCGAGATTTTCGGCCTCATCGGGCCGGATGGCGCAGGGAAGACCACGACCATGCGGATTTTGGCAGGGATATTAAAGCCAGATTCCGGAAGGGCCGAAGTTCTGGGGGTTGATGTTGTAAACGATCCTGAGGGGGTCAAAGAGAAGGTTGGGTATATGTCTCAGCGTTTTGGCCTCTACGAGGATTTGACAGTCAAGGAAAACATCGATTTTTACGCTGATCTTTACCTTGTACCAAAAGGGGAGAAAGAGGAGAGGCTCGTCAGGTTGATGGAGTTTTCCCGCCTCTCCCCATTTTTGGACCGCCTTGCTGGAAAACTCTCTGGAGGGATGAAGCAGAAACTTGGACTTGCCTGCTCCCTTATCCACACGCCGGATTTATTGCTTCTGGACGAACCCACCAACGGTGTAGATCCCGTCTCCCGCCGGGAATTTTGGGAGATACTCTACGAGCTTTTAAAGGATGGGATTACAATCTTCATATCCACACCCTACATGGACGAAGCGGATCGCTGCCACCGGGTGGGGATTATGGAGAGTGGCGGACTCCTTATCTCTGACACCCCGGCCGGGATTAGAGAACAGATAAAATTGAACATTGTAGAGGTGCGGTGCGAAGAGGCAAAGGCGGCGCGGGAGATATTGAAAAGGGTGGAAGTTAAAGTGAAGGAAGGGATTAAGGACGTGATATTCTTCGGCGATAAAATTCATATCTCTGTTGAGGATGGAGGAGGAGACGAAAAATCGATAAAGAAGACCTTGACCAACAACGGCATTGTGAATGTATCTGCAAGGCAAATCGTTCCCTCACTTGAAGATGTATTTTTTGAGCTTTCAAATCGATGATACAGATAAGACGCATACGGGCTGTTGTAAGAAAAGAATGGCAGCAGATATTAAGGGATAGGCGGAGCCTTTTTCTGGCGCTGGGCATTCCCATGCTCATGATTGTCCTTTTTGGCTGGGCTCTAAAGCTTGATGTTGACAACATAAAAACCGTCATCTATGATCAGGACAGGAGCAGTCTAAGCCGAGATTTTATCTCCAAGTTTACCGCAACCCCATATTTTAACATTGTTACCTACGTTGATGATTACGATGAGGTGATTGCTCTTATGGACAGGGGAAAAATAAAGGCCGCAATTGTAATACCCAAAGGCTTTGAGAAAAATATCAAGACGGGACGGGAGAACAATGTGCAGCTCATCACCGACGGCACCGACCCCCTGACGGCACAGGTGTTTATGGGCTACGTCTCCGCCATCACCAGCAGGTACTCCCAAAAATACGTCTTGGAGGGGTTGTCTCGTGTGGGGATATCTTTGACACAACTCCCTTTGGATGTATCGGTTAGGGTCTGGTTTAACCCGGAGCTTGAGAGCAAAAACTTCATCATCCCAGGATTTATTGCCGTGATTATGATGGTCATCGCTGGTCTTCTGACATCGTTGACCTTTGCCAGAGAATGGGAGCGGGGGACGATGGAGCAGCTCATCTCAACCCCAATTAAGGTGCCGGAGCTTATAATCGGTAAACTAATTCCCTACGTGGAGCTTGGGATAATAGACTTTTTCCTTGCGGTCATCATCGGGACGCTCATCTTTGGTGTTCCGTTAAAGGGGAGTATCGTACTCCTCTTTGTCTTGATTTTGATATTTCTGATTGGCGCAATGTCTCTTGGGATGTTGATATCAATCATCGCAAAAAAACAGGTACTGGCAAGCCAGATGGCGATTATGGTTACGTTTCTCCCGTCGTTTCTCCTCTCTGGCTTTGTGTTCCCTATCTCAAACATGCCCCCCGTCCTTCAGGCGATAACCTACGTTGTTTCAGCGAGATATTGCGTCACGATCCTAAAGGGGATATTTTTGAAAGGGGTTGGACTTTCGATCCTCTGGGTTCAGGGAGGGTTTTTGATGGTATTTAGTCTTGTGGTTTTGATCTTGGCCATGAAGAAATTTAAAAAGGAACTCTAAAGTGCCAAAAATATTTACAGGGATAGTGGTAGATCGGGTAATGCATATCCTCAAAAAGGAGCTTACCCAGATTTTCAGGGATAAGCGGATGCGGGTATTGATCTTTGCCCCCCCCATTATACAACTTATAATCTTCGGTTACGCTGCCTCAACGGACGTCGAGCATATCTCCACCGCTGTGCTCGATGCCGACAGGACAAAGATAAGTAGAGAATTTATCGGCAAGTTCGACTCTGGAATATATTTTGAAGTAACTCACTACCTTTCATCTCCAAAAGAGGTAGATCCCCTCATGGACAGGGGAGATATAAGCGCATTTATCTATATTAAGAAGGGATTTGGTGAAAACATCCGGGCGGGGAAGACCGCCAAAGCGCTCATCATAGTGGATGGGACAGATTCCAGCACTGCGTCGGTTGTGTTAAACTACGTCAACCGTATTGTGTCTTCCTACCTTGATGATTTACTTCAGGAGAAAGCCGAGAGAATTAGGGGAATAATGGGATTGGAGGGGCTGCCGGTGATGTTTTCGACCATCAACCTTGTGGAGAGGACGTGGTATAACGAGGATTTGGAGAGCCGAAATTTTTACATCCCTGGGATATTTGGGATGCTCTTAACCCTCATCGGTGTGATGTTGACAGCGATGGCCATCGTAAAGGAGAAGGAGGTGGGGACTATGGAGCAGCTCATAGTAACGCCCATAAAATCGTTTGAGCTGATTCTTGGAAAGCTCCTTCCCTTTGTTATCATCGGTTACATCGATGTTATACTGATTATGATAGTTGCTATCTTCTGGTTTCGGGTTCCATTTGAGGGGAGCGTTTTCTTCCTCTTTGGGGCCACGGCCTTCATCCTGCTTCCGGTGCTGGGGATTGGACTTTTCATCTCCACCATTTCTGCAACCCAGCAAGAGGCGATGATGAGCACGTTTCTCTTTTTCTTTCCCGCCATGATGCTATCGGGCTTTGTGTTTCCCATCGAAGCCATGCCGACTGCAATCAGGGTGGTTACTTTTCTCAATCCGTTGAGATACATGATAACTATCTTGAGGGGGATATTTCTAAAGGGGACTGGGCCTGTGGTGCATTCCTTCGATCTTTTGGGGATTTTTGTCCTTGGGGTCTTTTTAATTGGACTGAGTACGATAAGATTTACAAAGAGGATGAAGTAGTGCAAGAAGCAGTAGTTGCAACGGATTTGTCGAGACACTTTGGTGATTTCATAGCGGTGGATAAGGTCAGCTTTTCTGTGAAACCCGGTGAGATATTCGGATTTTTGGGGCCGAACGGGGCGGGTAAATCCACCACCATCAGGATGCTAACCGGGATTTTAATGCCCACATCGGGCGAAGCAAAGGTGCTGGGGTTTGACGTGTACCGAGATGTGGAGAGGATAAAAGAGAGCATCGGCTATATGTCCCAGAAGTTTTCTTTGTACGACGATCTTACGGTGCTGGAGAACATCGAGTTTTATGGCGGGATTTATAGGGTTGCCAAACAAAAACGGGCCGAGCGATACGAGTGGGCGCTGAAGATGTCGGGGTTGGTTGATAAACGAAACACCATAACCGGCGGGCTTTCTGTGGGGTGGAAGCAACGGCTGGCCCTGGGGTGTGCAGTGCTGCATGAGCCAAAGATACTGTTTCTTGATGAGCCGACCAGCGGCGTTGACCCCGCCTCTCGGAGGGATTTTTGGGACTTGATAACGAATATGGCAGAAGGTGGAACCACGGTGTTTATTACCACACACTACATGGATGAGGCAGAGCACTGCGACAGGTTGGGTCTTATTTATAAGGCAAGGTTGATAACAATCGGAAGCCCTGAGGAGCTCAAGACGAAATTCATGCGGGGGAGCGTCCTTGA
>JAUWME010000474.1 GCA_030613285.1 Candidatus Zymogenus sp.
GTAATTACCGATATCGACCTTGCACCAACTCCGAGGACGGCAAATAGATTGATGGAAAACTGCCTTGATGATGGGGGCGGTGTCTGCAATGTGTGTATTGAACGGTGTCCGGCCGGTGCGATTTCCCATGATAAAAAAGACCACAACATATGCAGAATGTACATCCTCGAAAATGTTGTGGGTGTGTATCCCAAAAAGTACGGGGTTTATACAAGCGGTTGTGGTAAGTGCCAGACGGACACTCCTTGCGACAGGGTGAATCCCAAAAGAGAGAAATAATTTGTCATTCCCTTGGAAAGCGGGAATCCAGTAAGTATTGTTATATGGATTCCTTTGTCAAGCAGGCAATGACAAAATAGAACGGAAATTCTGAAAGACCTATATATCATGCCCATGTATGCATGTTGACAATCCAGACAGACTGAAAAGGGGTTGGCAAATCCACGTAGCCGGTAAATGCTGCCGACGTGTTTGAGAGTTAATATTTCAAGGGGGGTCAATCGTATGCCACGCTCGATCCCCGAAAGATCAGCCTTATTCCATTTGGGATTGTAAAATCTACTTTGGCACTTCCCCCGACCTCCCCAACTTCCCCCTTTTCGCCGATGTCTATATTTCCTCCAACTTCAGTATCTTCTGTCTCGTTTGCCAACTCATTAGCTTCAGTAATAATCCTGACTGCGAATGGAGCGCTAAACCCCGACTTTAAAGAATCGATTGTAAAATCAACACCCACACCCCGGCCAAAGACAAGGGCAAAACGGGCATTGAGATGGTCAACAGAAGAGGCGTTGATAATCCTTCCCGACACCAAAACATCTGTCTCGTCAATTTTGGCTTTGATGCCAACAACCAAAAAGCCAAACCCCATGTGTTGCACGCCCTTTGATGTAGTGTCGATCCACCCCGGTTCCGAAAGTATCTGTTTTATGGTCAGTGCCTCCATAACAGTGTCGGCGTTTTTTAGCGCCTCGATGGTCTTTGTTCGGAGCGAGGTTATCTCAACCACGAGAAAAATCGTAATGATGAAATTTAGAAGTACGATTATTGAGATGATCGAAATGAATATCCTTAGAGGTCTGGGCTCAATGCCGGGAAGAAGCCTATTCTCTTTAATCTTTTTTCCTTCTTTTTGTACTTTGTCACCTTTTTTCACTTTTTCCCCTCTTACAATATTTTGTTTTTGAAGAACCGCAAAGATTTCTTCCTCACTTTTTAGCAGTGGCTTTTAGTAGTAGTTTTAGTAGTAGATATTGCAACAATTTATTATACTCCATAGGCAAGAGATATCAAGGGGTGAATTTGCAAGGGGAGAAAAATGATTTGTGTGAATTGGGGAAATCTTGGGCCAGCAAAAAAAACAGCCATCAAAAAAAACTTGTGTTAAAAACCCCGCAGTGGTAAAATCGGGAAATTCTATTTCACTGGAACTTTCATACCACTTTTTAGTTCTTAAAAGGAATAAACATCCCTAACTCGAAAACTGAAAAAATACCAACAATTCAGACTGTAGCGGATAACTACTTTGACGACCTTGCTGGGACTCTCCCCACCATTTCGGCCAGTGACGACTTCTACTTCTTTCCGCATCTGCCAATAAACGCAATAGACGAAATAGCCGGGGAAAAACCAAAGGCCAGATTGGTTGAAACCTTAGACAAGGATGAGATGGGTGGTCTCACCAACAGGCTAAAGGATTATCTGGGCCTGCTCCATCGTATTGACACAGGGGACCTCAATGCAGAAGGTGAAATTGATATTGCCATCCTGAAAGGGAGTATATTGAGCGCAGTGAGAGAGCTTTCCAACTCCCCAGGAGATTACCCGATATGGTTGAGAGACCCAACCTTTCCCCTGACAATCCTTATGGTGTCCCTGACAAGTCACACAGGAAAAGGTGGCAATTTGGGTGATGACGCTTTCCTCGAATTGACGTTACAACTTCTAAGGGGGGGCTTTGGGCTTTTAAAAAACGCAACGACAAATCTTTTGGGGATAAAACACCAACCGAATGAATTTGTGCCATCGTGGGTTGCCATCGATGCAGCAAAAAAAATGATTGGTGACTGCATCGATTTTATTGGAGGGCCTTATTTCGGTTGGGTAGTGTCCCGTGGAGGTACCCGTAAAATCGTTGGGGAGATAGAAGGTGAGGTGGGGCGTTTTGCAAATGCTTTGATTGGATACAGGGAGGCTGTGGATGGAGTCGAGGCTGTTGGGGATTTCTCCCCCGGAGGCGATTATCTATCACGGGTTTTGGTGGAGAGCTACGGAGAGGAGAGGACGATAGACGAGATTGAGAAGATTGGGGCCGAAGAATTCCAAAAGGGCATTGAGCGTCTTGAGACATTTGGGAGTG
>JAUWME010000290.1 GCA_030613285.1 Candidatus Zymogenus sp.
GGATATTGTTCTGGATCCCCAGTCAAGCTGAGGATGACAGCATGTGTCATTCCCGCGAAAGCGGATATTGTTCTGGATCCCCAGTCAAGCTGAGGATGACAGCATGTGTCATTCCCGCGAAAGCGGGAATCCAGGCTAAAATAAAACATAATATAAGACAAGGGGCTTAAGCCCCTTGTTAAAGCAGATAAATATTTTTGTGCGGTGCAATGGTTGTTCCTATCGTCTCTATATACACAAAGAGACCGCAGGCAATGACACAATTTCAAACTTTATTTCAGTTGACTTTTTATCATAGGGGATTAAATGGCTGACAAAAAAATTACTGTTGAAAAAAAGGACAAGATTCTCATCATAACAATAAACAACCCTGATGCGAGAAACGCCCTGACTCTATCAATGCTTCGGGAAATGGAGAGGGTTTTTAAAGAGGCCGACAAAGACGACGATGTATCCGTTGTGATCTTTACAGGGGCAGGCGACAAGGCCTTTTCGGCGGGACTCGACCTTAAAGACATGGAATCGTTTATGGAGGCCGAGGGTGATGCAGAATCCACCGAGCTTTTTGCGGGAGAGGATGCATTTGTTGCTGTGCGCTCCATGAAAAAGGTTGTAATCGCCGCTGTAAACGGTTATGCTGTAACCGGGGGGCTGGAGCTGGTGTTGGGATGTGATATTATCATTGCTTCGGAAAATGCCAGATTTGCAGACACCCACGCAAAGGTGGGGGTCATGCCGGGGGCGGGAATGTCCCAGATTCTTCCAAGGATTATCGGGGCGTATAGGGCAAGATTGATGTCATTTACAGGGGAATTTATGAACGCCGAAGAAGCCTTTGCAGCGGGGCTTGTGAGCAAGGTAGTGCCTCAGGGTGATCTTATGGATGAGGCGGTGAGTGTGGCCAGTGTCATAAGCTCTTATGACCACGGTGTTGTTCAAAGAATGAAGAGGATGATCAATGAAGGGGGAAAGCTTTCTCTTGGGGAAGGGATGAAGTTTGAGGCAAAGGAGTTCTCTGATTGGAAAAGTGGAATAAAAAGTAGATAATTAATATCGAGTAGCGAGCAGGATAGAGTAAAAGCGGAAATTAACCCTTGTGGAAATGTAAGGATACTGATTTGGGGGGTAGATAATAGTAATTGGTAATTGGACAGCAGCCAAAGGATGGTTGCCGACATTTTTATTTGTCTTTAAAAAAGGGGAAGTATCATGGCAGAAAACAATCCGTACGCCAAAAAACCGTGGCTGAAATTTTACGACAAGCACGTAAAGGAGACGCTGGAATATCCTAACAAGACTTACATTGAACTTTTTAAGGATGCTGTTGAAGAGGTCGGGAAGGATCACGTGGCGGTTTATTACATGGGATCGGCCATCACCTTTGGGGAGCTTAACCACTATGCAAACAAGTTTGCGCACTTTCTTAAAGAGACGGGCCTAAAACCCGGCGACACCGTGGGGGTGAACCTCCCCAATATTCCTGCCTACTACATTGCGATAATCGGAATCCAGAAGGCGGGGTGTATTCTCACAGGGGTTAGTCCGCTTCTGTCCGCCGATGAATTGAAGTATCAGCTAAACGACTCTGGAGCAAAGGTGCTGGTTACCCTTGATGCTCTCTTCAGCAGGGCGGAAGAGGTGGCCCAAGAGACCGAGGTAAAGGCCGTTGTTGTTGCCGGGATCGCCGATTTTCTCCCGACTATAAAGCGGGTTCTCGGAAAGCTCTTGAAGAAAATCCCCACAGGCGTGGTAAACCCCATTCCCGGAATTCCTGTAAAGCAATTTATGAATGTTTTAAAGGAGATGCCCGGAGACGAGGTTCTAATAAAGCGGAAGATGGAAGATCCTTGCCTGATGCAATACACCGGCGGTACCACGGGGCCACCGAAGGGTGCGGTGTTGACACAGAGAAACATCTCCAATCATATTTTTCAGCTGGGTATCTGGCTTGATACAAAGAGGGGAGAGGATCTTATGATCTCGGCGTTTCCCCTCTTTCATATGGCGGGTCTCTTTCTGGGGATGATTACTATGAGTCTGGGGGATTCTCAGGTTGCAATTCCCAACCCCAGAGATCTCGATTTTATTATTGCGGCGATTGATAAATACAAGCCCAACGGTGTTGTAAACGTCCCGACGATTTTCTTGGAGCTTCTCAAAAAGCCAGAATTTAAGAAACTCGATTTTTCCAGTGTCAAATGGTTTGTAAGCGGCGCCGCCCCATTTCCTGCTGAATACATCAAAGAATTTGAGATCGTTGTAGGGGCGGGGAAGTTGGTGGAGGTCTTCGGAATGACAGAGACCAGCCCCATAAACACGAGTTTGCCCCTGTATGGGAAGAAGAAGCCGGGTTCTGTGGGGCTTCCATTCCCTGATGTCGAGGTGAAACTGATAGATCCCACAACGGGGAAGATTGTCCCCATCGGTGAGGCCGGGGAGTTTGTGGTCAAAGGACCACAGGTTTTCACCATCGGATACCACAATAAGCCCGATGAGACCAAAAACGCCCTCAAGGATGGGTGGATGTACACCGGAGACGTCTGCGAGATGGACGAGGACGGCTACTTTTACGTCGTGGACAGATTGAAGGATATGGTTATTGTCTCTGGTTTTAAGGTATTTACCAGAAACGTTGACGATGTCTTGATGGAGCACAAGGACATTGATATGGCCGCTACTATTGGACTTCCCGACCCGAAGAGGCCGGGGTCTGAGATTGTGGCCACGGCCATTGTCTTAAAATCGGGTGTTGAGGAGTCCGACAAGTTGAAGGAGGAGATAACCAAATATATGCAGGAGAAGGTCGCAAAATATGAGGTTCCCAAGAGGATTGACTTTATGGAAGCCTTGCCGGTCTCTGCCGTTGGTAAGATTTTAAAACGTGAGTTGAGGGATATGATGAAGTAAATGTGAAGGAATTCCATTTATTAAAAGGGGGCGCCCCAAATCCTGGGGAAGGCCCCCTTTTTTTATTTACTTACTAAAAATCAGGTCTTCGTATTCTTCTGAAATATCTATCATTTTATTGATACAATTCAGTAAGTCTTTAAGTGTCGAATCTGTAAGTTTTTGCTTCTCGCCCGTAATAAGCTTACCGCTTTCTATACCGGTTACAATTTCCTCAACATCTGTAGAAGCAATGTTATCTAACTCAAGCCAAGTCTCTCTGTCAAGGAAATCATTTCCAATTGGAATAAAAAAATATCCTTTTATGATATTACATGGAGGTTGTTTAGGTCCTTTGGGTGTTGTTGTTGCAATACAAAAAACACATAAATCATCTTTATTGGTTTTGGTACTATTTAAAATTACAAGAAATTTGTCATTTCCCGGAAAATAGTTTTTGTACAGTATTATTTCTCCCTGCTTGAAGGAATCAATCTTTGAGACCAAAAACATCCTCCATTTCTTTCAAACGATTATATCGCTCTGAGGCAGTATCTTTGTCAATACTTGCCTCTTCGTCTATTGCTAATAGAAAGTCAATTTGTTTTTTCTTTCCTTTTTCTCGGATTGTTTTATCCCAAGGCTTATTTTTTAAATGAGAAATTTCTGTCATTTGATTTGCGGTAGCTTCTTTGAAGATGTAAGCAACGTTTTCAAGAATTTCTCGCTCTCTTTTAGTAAATACTTTTAAATTTGGAGATTTGGTAGATTTAAATTTTGTTGACACTGTTTGACCCGTTATATCGTCTTTTACTGGGATTATGCATCTCAATATCTCGGCGGGAGCGTTTTTGTTTTTTATCTCAAAATACAATTTATTAGGAACAGGCCCATAATTCCATGCAAAATATTCCAAGTCTGTTACAGGTTTGCCAATTTTCTTAAAATGTAGGAAATCAAGAAAATAAAGGAGTTTATACAATTTTGTTTCAGACAAGTTTTTCGTATTTTTGCAGAAATAAAGAATAGCATTTATCCTTTTTTCTTTTCTCTTGTCGTGGATTTTCATTTTAGTCTCTCATTTATACACTTGTTAGTTGAATTTACCTTTATTTGTAACAAGATTATATCATAAAATGAGTTCAAATAGTCAATTTTATTAATTCACAGTGGATATTTTAGTAAAGCTTTTAGTGGATTACTTTACCTCAATTTTCACCGCTTTGTGCTTCTCAACCCCCTCAATCTTTGAGAATTCCTCAAGCAGTCGAG
>JAUWME010000103.1 GCA_030613285.1 Candidatus Zymogenus sp.
TCTTTTTCCACCACTTTGATGGCGATAAGCCCGATGTAAAGCCCCCTCATCTCCAACAACGAGATGACCTTCTTCATCTTTGTAACCTTAATTCCCCGCTCAATCTCACCCTTCAAAAAGCAGATGTCGGTGGGACCAAAGTTTTCAAGTTCCTCCACCTTTTTAAGAATCTTCTCGTTGTGGAAACGAATAAATTTTTCGACTATCTCAGCCTTCATCTCATTTCCCCAAAATTGCCAAGAACAGATATTCCTCACCTTCAATATTTATATCATCGTAATTGGGACAAATCAACAGAAATATTTTTTTGTGATTGTCTAAAATATGCCCCACTTTTTTGTCATCGTTTTAAATGATATCAAAAGTCCGAAGGTAAAAAGCTTGATAATCGGCCAACATTCTGATATTTTAGTTGTATGAAAAAGTACACCATAAAACGCCAGGCCATCGAAATAGATATTTCTTCCATGTCCATAGACTACGCAAGCAAGCTCAATCCTGCCCAGCTTTCTGCCGTTACGTTTGGCAAGGGGGCGTCTTTGATTATCGCCGGTGCGGGAAGTGGAAAGACCAGAACCCTTGTCTATCGGGTTGCGTATCTTGTGGAGCGGGGAATTCCGCCAACCTCCATCTTGCTGTTGACATTTACGCGAAAGGCGGCACAAGAAATGCTAAAGAGGGCGGCAGCGTTGACGAGCAGCAGAATTGATTCCCAATCCGGAGGTGTTGAAGGAGGGACGTTTCACTCCTTTGCAAGCCGGGTGTTGAGGGAATTCGCCCAAGAGATTGGGTTTTCTCCCACATTTACAATACTTGACAGAAGCGATTCCGAAGATGTCATCAACCTCATTCGGGGCAGAATGGGGCTGAACGTCCGGGGTCGTCGCTTTCCGAAAAAAAAGACAATATCAGACATCTTCTCAAAATCCGTGAGCAAATCCACATTGATGAGCACAATTGTAGAGACCGAGTTCCCCCATTTTTCAAAGGAGATTGAACCCCTCTACGAACTCTTTTCTGAATACACTCAATACAAGCAAAAACACATGCTGATGGACTACGACGATCTGCTGGTCTATCTTGTCAGGCTGCTAAAAGAGTCAGAACATGTGGCAGCAAAATTGAGGAGCCGTTACGCTTACGTTCTGGTGGATGAGTACCAAGATACAAACAGCCTTCAGGCCGATATAGTAAAAAATCTTGTGGGCGACAATGGAAATGTCATGGTCGTCGGGGACGATTCCCAGAGCATCTACTCGTTTCGGGGGGCGGATTTTAGGAACATCATGGATTTTCCAGAGCTTTTTCCTCAAACAAAAATCATCAAACTTGAGGAAAACTACAGGAGCACACAATCAATTCTCGGCTTGGCAAACACCATCATCGATAGAGCCCGCGATAAATACACAAAGGTATTGTACACCAAACGCAAGGAAGGTCATACCCCAGCATTAATCCCTCTGCCGGATGAATCTGTGCAATCGGTCTTTGTGGCTCAGAAGATTTTGGAGCTTCGGGAAGAGGGCGTGGCCTTGGACGACATTGCGGTACTTTTTAGGGCCGGCTTTCACTCCTTTGATCTGGAGGTTGAACTGAAAAAGCGAAACATTCCATACATCAAACATGGCGGTTTTAAGTTCATGGAGACGGCCCACGTAAAGGACATTATGGCGCATCTGAAGATCATTGTAAACCCCAGCGATGTGGTGGGCCTTGAAAGAATGCTGCTCTTGGTGGATGGCGTTGGGCCGGCGGCCGCCCGTACGATTGCCGAGCAGGTAATCGTTGAAGGGGTGACATCCAAAGGGCTATTAAACTACACAAACGACAAACGGTACGGTGAGGGCATTACAAAACTTGCAAAGGCAATTTCAACACTGGAAAATAATCAGATGAGCCCCGCCGATGCCGTCACCCTTTTGACAGATTATTACACGCCATTGTTAAAAAAGAAATTCGATGACTACCCAAAACGACTTCAAGATCTGGAGCACCTTGCCATAATCACCGGGAAGTATAGAGATTTTGATTCCTTCATCACGGATATGGCGTTGGATCCCCCCACAGACAGCATCTCTGACATTCAACGGGAAGACCCGGATCCGGAACGATTGATCCTCTCCACAATTCACTCCGCCAAGGGGCTGGAGTGGCATAGCGTTTTTGTCATCTGGGCAGCAGAGGGCTACTTCCCCACAACTTACGCCGCTGAATCTGTGGAAGACATTGAGGAGGAGTTGAGATTGATGTACGTTGCAATGACAAGGGCAGAGGAAAACCTGTTTATTACCTATCCCGTGAAGATCATTACCCACCGGGGGCCGGCTTACGGGAAGGCTTCGAGGTTTGTCCAGAACATTAAAGAAGAAATTCTTGAAACGTGGGTGGTTGAAGAAGAGTGGGACCTTTAAATATAGAAATTTAAGTTAGAAAGCTTTATCAAATAATAAATTTTAGTGTCGAAAACTCACCACAAAAGGAGGGCGCCTAATGAAAAGAAATATTTCCAAAGATCTTCCAAAACTTACATTTTTAAGAGACCCCCTTTCAACAATCAAGGTCCCGGCACTTGCTGTGGGAATCTTCTCCGATGAAGATAAACTAACAGGACAGATTGGTGAACTTGACGATTCCCTCAATGGAAAGATTTCGAGGATAATGTCGTCAGGAGATTTTAAGGGAGAGCCAAAAGATATCCTTACAATTTACCCCGACGGCAATATCGATGGCGACAGCAATGGCCCCGAAAGGGTCATTCTTGTTGGTCTTGGAAAAAGGACGGATATTAACAGGGATACAATCAAGGCCCGAGCGGCAGCAGCGGCAAAAACAGCAAAATCACTTGGGGTTAAAACCATCGCCCTTCCCTTTGATCTCGCAACAGATGTTAAAATCGAAGCTGCCGATGATGCCCATCTTGCAAGCGATGTCTTCATGGGGGCAGCGCTGGGGGTATACAGCTACGTTGCCCTGAAAACCAAAAAGAAACTTTTGCAAAAAATTAAAGGTAAAGAATCGGACGACAAAAAGGAGCGGATTGATGAGATAGTGATTGTCAGTGATAAACCCGATACTAAAAAGATTGAGGGGGGGGCAAAGACTGCAAGGATCATCGCAGATTCTGTCTACCTTGCCAGAGACCTCATCAACGCCCCCGCAAATCTCTTGCCCCCCAGACTCCTTGCCAGAACGGCCAGAGAGCTATCCCGCAAATATCAACTCATCTGCGATGTCTTCAAATATGAGGAGTTGAAGAAGATGAAGATGGGGGCGTTTTTGAGCGTTGCCAAGGGAAGTGTGGAGCCCCCCGCCTTTATCGTCATAGAGTACGTCCCAAAAATCAAGGGGGCAAAAACAGTGGCCTTGGTCGGCAAAGGGATAACCTTTGACAGCGGCGGGCTTTCCCTCAAGACGGCAGAAGGGATGACCACCATGAAGACCGACATGGGCGGAGCGGCTGTTGTTCTGGGTGTGGTGTTGGCAGCGGCAAGGCTGGAACTCAAAAGCGGGGTCGTTGCAATCATCCCCGCCACAGAAAATATGCCGGGGGGGAATGCCTCAAAGCCTGGAGACGTTGTTACCGCAATGGACGGGACAACAATTGAGGTTATGAACACTGACGCCGAGGGACGATTGGTTTTGGCTGACGCCATCGCCTACGCAAAAAAATATAAGCCCAACACAATTATCGACATCGCCACCCTGACCGGTGCTGTAATCGTGGCCCTGGGAAGATCGGTGGCAGCAATAAACTCCACAGATGACACTCTGTTAAATCGCCTCAAAGAAGCATCGGCAAACACTGGAGAACAGATATGGCCCATGCCACTGTATGACCACTACACCGAACAGATTAAAAGCGACATTGCCGACATCAAAAACGTGGGCGGCAGGGATGCAGGAAGCATCACGGCTGCGGCATTTCTAAAACACTTTGTTGGGGACGATTTCCCCTGGGCGCACATAGACATTGCAGGTACGGCCAGAGCCACAAAAGATTACGGCTGGGTTACCAAAGGGGGAACCGGTTTTGGAGTAATGCTTCTTCTGGAATTTTTGGAGATGATGGAGACGGAGTGACGTTGATGAATGTCGGGCATCCTAATAATAGATTACGTAAATATTAGACATCAGGACAATGGGCTTAAGCCCATTGTCTGCAGACAAAACAAGATTTTCCCTGCCCAAAGATCTTTTTTAACTTGACAACAAACACCAAATTTTCTAAAATTGAAAGTTGATTGAGAAGTCAATCAGTTTTAAAAATAAGTTTCAAAAATATAGTAACGTTTTAAAAGGAGCCATCATGACAGCAGATAAACCATTGTGGAAACCGTCAGAAGAGAGAATCAAAGGTACAAATATGTACCGCTTTATGAACTACATCAACGACAGGTTCTCCAAAGACTTTAAAACCTACGACCCCCTCTGGGAGTGGTCCATCGCAAACCTCTCCGATTTCTGGGAGGCAATCTGGGACTTCATGGAGATAAAACATTCCAAAAAGTACGACAAGGCGCTTGTGGATGGAGACAAGATGCCCGGAGCAAAATGGTTTGAGGGCGCCAAGCTAAATTTTGCAGAAAATCTCCTGAAGCACGCGAAACAGGACAAAACCGCCATCATCTTTAAGGGCGAAGCACAAGACATCATCGAAGTCTCATATCCTGTGCTGTACGACAAGGTTGCCCGTCTGGCAAAGTCCATGAGGGAAATGGGAATTAAAAAAGGCGATAGGATCGCAGGCTTCATGCCCAATATGCCGGAATCCATCATGGCCATGCTCGCAGCAACAAGCATCGGCGCCATCTGGTCTTCCTCCTCCCCCGATTTTGGGATAAAGGGTGTGCTGGATCGCTTCGGCCAGATAGAGCCAAAAATCATCTTTACCGCCAACGGCTATTCGTACAACGGCAAGAATTTCAGCTCTCTTGAGAAAATTTCCGACATTCTAAAAGACCTCCCCTCAGTCGAAAAGGTCGTCGTGGTACCTTACACCGAGAAAAAGGCCGACATCAGTGGCATCAGGGATGCGGTGCACCTTGAGGACTTCATGTCAGACGAAGATGGCCTTACAATCGAGTTTGAGCAGTTACCCTTTGACCACCCCCTCTACATCATGTATTCATCGGGGACAACGGGGCTTCCCAAGTGCATGGTACAGAGCGTCGGCGGAATCCTTGTACACCACCTGAAGGAGTTGATGCTCCATTCTGACCTCAAGCCCGAAGACAGGATATTCTACTTTACCACCTGCGGTTGGATGATGTGGAACTGGCTGACTACATCTTTGGCCCTGGGGGCAACGATCATCCTCTTTGACGGTTCGCCATTCTATCCCGATCCGGGGGCGATATTTAAACTTGCAGAAGATGTGAAGATGACACACTTTGGCACCAGTGCCCGCTACCTTGCCGCTGTGGAAAAAGAGGGTCTTAAGGTTGAAGGTAATTACGACCTCCCATCCCTAAGGTCCATGATGTCCACGGGTTCTCCCCTAAACGAGGAGCAGTTCGACTATATTTATCGGGATATCAAACAAGATATCTGCCTCTCATCCATCGCCGGGGGAACCGACCTCAACGGCTGCTTCGCCCTGGGAAACCCCATGGGGGCGGTCTATCGCAGTGAGCTCCAGTGCCGGGGCCTTGCCATGGATGTTCGGGCATTTAACTCCAATGGAAAACCCGTTATCGGCGAAAAGGGGGAGCTGGTCTGTCTCAAGCCCTTCCCGTCAATGCCCATATACTTTTGGCAAGACGATGACGGTTCGAAATACCACAAGGCATATTTTGACGTGTATCCCAACATCTGGCGTCACGGGGATTTCATTGAGGTTACAAAACACAACGGCGTTATCTTCCACGGCCGCTCAGACACAACCTTAAACCCCGGCGGTGTCCGCATCGGCACGTCAGAGATATATAACGTTGTGGAAGGAATAGAAGAGGTCAACGATTGCATCGTGGTGGGTCAGGACTGGAAAAACGATGTGAGGATAATTCTCTTTCTGAAACTTGCCGAGGGTATTGAGCTTACCGAAGACCTCGTTAAAAAGATAAAAACCGATATAAGAAAAAATTCCACTCCCCGCCACGTCCCTGCAAAGGTCATTGCAGTTGCCGATATCCCCTACACCATCAACCTAAAAAAGGTAGAGCTGGCCGTAAGAAATGTAATCCACAACGAGGAGGTCTTAAACAAGGATGCCCTGGGCAACCCCCAGTCCCTTGATCTTTACAAAGACCTCAAGGAGCTTCAGGAAGATTAGACTTTAATTGCAATATCATCACTTTGGGCAACTTTGGATTCGACAGGATGAATGAAATAGAAATTTGGCTGAACGTAATTAGGGGCGGGTTTAAAACCCGCCCCTAAATTATTTTAATTCACCAATCCCCACCAACCTCACTAACTTCTTTTCGTGAAAATTGCCAGCAACCCCCCTATCAATATTATGGAGGAGGTTAGTTGCTTTTTGCGGCTACGGCGTCTTTTATTACGGTTGAGATTTCCTCCCGTGAGGAACCATCTCCCGGTGGGAAGACTCCGTCAAAGCCCATTTCCTTTAGATCCGGCTCATCTTCCGGGGGAAAAATACCCCCGATAACAAAGACCGTGCTGTCAAAGATTCCCTTATCCCGCGCCGCATCGATAAGATCCTTTCCCAGCACCATCTCGCCACCGCAGTATGTGCTGATTCCGATAACATCCACGTCTTCATCGGCCGCTGTATCGACAATAACTTCTGGAAGCGCATTGCCCAAAAGTATAACCTCCATCCCCGCATCCCGAAGCATCCCCGCCACTGTAAAGAGCCCCCTGGTGTGGGTCTCCAAGCTAAATTGCGCCATTAGTACTTTAATCGTTTTATCTGCCATTTTCAAAAAACCTCCCGTTTATCCCAATGGAATTTCCCCTTGCTTTTAGTTTCTCGTTATCGCATTTGGGGAATTTTATGTGATTCTATGTAAATATCGGCGGCCTCCAAGTTCCGAAGGCTTCTGTAAAGGCCCTTCTCATCTCTCCCTCTGTAGCATCAGCCCTTGCCGCCTCGACAGTCTTGTAAGTGATATTTTCGCCTTTTTTACAGGCATCAACGAGGGCCTTAAGCGCACTCTCCACCTTGTCGTTGTCCCTTGTCTCTCTCAATTTTGCAAGATTCCCCTTCATCTCTCTGAAGAGGTCTTCGTTGAACTGACTCGCCTCGATGGGCGGCAGCTCCACGTCAGAGGCCTTGTAGAGATTTTTAGCTACGACTTTAATCTCACCCGTCTCGATCATCTTCTGCTCTCTCTGAATATAGTTTGCAACCTTGCGGGGGAGCCAACCGCTATCTACGGCCTCGACAATTCCCCCCATCTTCTCAATCTCTTCAAGCTCATTTAAGATTTGCCTCTCCACC
>JAUWME010000451.1 GCA_030613285.1 Candidatus Zymogenus sp.
AAGAGGGCCAATTATAAGATAGCCAAATACTTAAAGGAATATTTAAAAAACAGGCTGGGTCTGACGGTTATCATGACGAGAGATAGCGACAAGTATCTGAAACTAAAATCCAGGACGGTTATTGCTAACAAGTCAAATGCCGACTTGTTCATCTCCATTCACAACAACGCCAGCAGAAGCAGGAGCGTTTATGGCACTTCCACCTACTACCTCGCCGTTACGTCTGACAGGAAAGCCCTTGCTGTTGCCGCCAGAGAGAACGATACAACAATCGAGAGGCTTACGGAATTAGACTATATTCTTACAGACCTCATGGTTAGCGCTAAGAGAAACGAATCTAGCCTCCTTGCAAAGTTTGTTCAGGATGGAATGGTTTTATCGATAAAGAAAGATTACAGCAACATAAAAGACCTCGGCGTTATGCAGGGCCCGTTCTGGGTCCTTGTGGGGGCGCAGATGCCCTCGATTTTGGTGGAATGTTCGTATATATCAAATCCGAGGGAAGAGCAACGCTTAAAAAGCGACAAATATTTAAAGAAAATTGCATTCGGGATATATAAAGGGGTTGAAAAATACATCAGGGAGATTGACAAGGCAAAGGAGAATTGGTAGTGCACTCAGACATAGATGGCTTAATCGACAGGTTTATAAGCCACGTCAAGGTAGAGAGGGGTCTTTCTTCAAACACCGTTTCTGCCTACAGCACCGATTTGTCGAAGTTTTTGGAGCATCTCATAAAATTGGGAATTGACAACATCGAAAAGATTGACGAGACCGTTATTCTCTCATTTCTAAAGCATCTTCAGGATGAGGGAATTTCAACAAGGAGCAGTGCTCGCGCTTTGAGCACCCTGCGGTCTTTTTTCAAGTTCCTCCTTGTAAGGGAGGTTTTGTCGTCTCATCCTATGGAGCTTATGGAATCTCCCGGTTTTATCAAAAAGCTTCCGGAACATTTGACGCACAGCGAGGTGGAAAAGCTCCTTGCTGCCCCAAATATAGATAAACCCTCCGGCATTCGAGACAAGGCAATGCTTGAGACCCTCTATGCATCGGGGCTTCGTGTCTCGGAGCTTTTAAACTTGACGCTAAATGATGTAAACCTCGAATTCGGTTATCTTGTAACCATGGGCAAGGGGAGCAAACAGCGTGCGGTTCCCATTGGCGGGGAGGCCCTCTTCTGGCTTGAACGTTATATTAGCGAAGTCAGGCCGAACTTTGGGAAGGGCAAGAGGGAAAACTTCATTTTTCTCAACCAGCGAGGCGGTGGGCTTTCCAGACAGTACTTCTGGAGATTGATAAAGACTTATGCCGAAAATGTCATGATTGCCAAAGCCATCAGCCCCCACACGATTCGCCACTCATTTGCAACGCATCTTCTGGCAGGTGGCGCGGATATCAGGTCTGTTCAGGCAATGCTTGGCCACGCCGACATCGCCACTACCGAGATATACACCCATGTTGACCGTAGCAGGCTGAAGAAAGTTCACAAGAAGTACCATCCCCGCTCATAAATTCTCCTCACATTTATTACACTTCTCCTTGACTACTACCTACATAATTTGATACTATTTCCAACAACTCAAAAATCTGGAGAGATCAATGAAATTTAGAATTATTTTCATAGCTATATTTTCCCTCCTTATGATTTTGCCATTACCACCTTTCGGCGATCATAACAGGGTCAGTGCGCAAGAATATTACGACATTGTAAACACCGTAAGCAGAATCAAAAACCAAAATGCCGTTACAAATATCTACTATTATGATGGCTATATATGGGTGTGTACAGAGGGGGGCGCGTTGAGTTATAAAAATGGTTGGACGAAATACACCACGGCAAACGGGCTTTCCCACAATCTCGTAACATCGATGACTAAGGACAGCCAAGGCAGACTTTGGTTCGGAACCAAGGACGGCCTTTCGATGTACAATGGTAAGTGGAAAACATTTAAGGAAAAGGACGGCCTGCCCAACGAAACAATATTTGACGTAACCGAAGCGCCCGACGGTACAATCTGGGTTGGTACTGATAGAGGAATTGGAAAATATAATGGCAAAAAGTGGGTAAAAGTGGGTATTGGCAGCGATGCTGTTGCACCCATTGTAAACAGGATTGTTGTTGACCCCGGCGGTTTGTTGTGGTTTGGAACGTACAGCCACGGAATTGGGATTATCGACAACGGTAAATGGGTGACAATTGATGTGGAAGATGGACTTTTGAGTAATCTCATTTCGTCTATCGCCTTTGGGAAAGACGGCACAGTTTGGGTTGGGACATCCAGAGGCATCGTTATGCTAAAAAATGGGAAGGTAAAAAACAGGTTTACTGTAAAAAACGGTCTACTGTCAAACGCCATAACTTCACTTATGGTCGATGATGCGGGAAAGCTCTGGTTCGGTTCTTGGGGCGGTGGCGTGGGGATTTATGACGGAAGCAGTTTTCGTTTTATCGGTACAGATGACGGACTGTTAGACGATCGCGTGACGTCTCTGTCGGTTGACGGTAACGGTGATATCTGGATTGGCTGTTGGGGCGGGGTGAGCAGAATTAAATCTCAATTGAAATAATAGTTGGGAAACCACAAAGGGTTGTGTTCCCCTACGATGTTGCTCATTTGGGGGGCAATATTTGATGGAGGGG
>JAUWME010000365.1 GCA_030613285.1 Candidatus Zymogenus sp.
CCCCCGGATTAGGAATCCAGTGCTCTATCCTCTGAGCTACGAGGGCATTTTTTATAACTTACAGACCTTCTACCTTTTTTACGTTTGGCTCATGATTTGTCATGAAAGACGTCAACGGTATTGTCAAGGTGTCTTTTAGTGAAAATATTGATATATTTTGAATATCAGTTTTGAGCATTTATGTCAAGAGAATGTTGAAGGAAAATATTAATATTTGAGATAAAATAGGTAAGAAAGAAAAATATTGATTAGTTTTACTTTTCAACTATTTTACCATTTTTGAAAACCATTTTGACTTCAAAATCGGTCAGTTCTTCAAATATTACAATGTCGGCACTTTTTGAATATTATGAAGAGAGACAGTGCGCTACAAATAGAGGGGGGCTATTTGAAATTTTGTTACATCCACGAGACCTTTATCTGTGATTCTGAGTTTGGGAATGACAGGAAGTGGAAGAAATGACAGTGTCATAAATGGTGAATCGATAAGACACCCGATCTTGCGTGACGCCTTTAGGTTTTCTTCGACCATTGAATCGACTTTTTTGAGATGCAGCCCGCTCATCAACCCGGCGATTTCGAGTTGCAGTTCCGAGATTACTTTGCCGTCTTTGACGATTACCTGACCTCCTTTTAATTCTGCGACACGTTTTGCGGCAAGGTAGATGTCGTCATCAGTAACACCCACTACGATGATATTGTGAGAATCGTGCCCTACCGACGATGCGATTGCTCCATCCTTTAGGCCAAAGCCGTTTACAAAGCCGACCCCGACATTTCCTGTTGCCTTGTGCCTTTCAAATACCACTAATTTCAGGAAATCATTTTCGGTGTCGCTTATGGCAAAGCCGTCTTTGGACTTTAGTTTAACTTGAATTTCGTCAGTGAGGATTTGATCCTCGATAATTTTTATAACTCTCGCGGGTCTGTCTTCCCACTTGATTGCTATCGATTCAATGCCTGAAAACTTTACATTCATGGAGAGTTTTAACGTAGGTTTTTTTGTGTGGCTTTCAAATATTGCTTGGTTTTGTTTTGCAGCCAATTTGCCATTTTTGAAAACCATTTTGACTTTGAAATCGGTCAGGTCTTCAAGTACAACAATGTCGGCAATTTTTGAAGGCGCCAAGACACCGATCTCTGTAAGGCCGAAGTAATTTGCTGGCGATTGAGTAGCCATTGTCACTGCGATGATTGGGTCTAACCCTTGGGCAACCGCTTTTTTTAGGAAGTAGTCGATGTGCCCTCTTCTGATGATATCGCCCGGTGTTATATCATCGGCAACAAATGTTGCCGAGTGGAAATTTTTTTCATTGATGCAGGGAAGAAGTGTTTCAAGATTTTTGGCATGGCTCCCTTCCCTTATCATCAAAAACATCCCGTTTTCAAGCTTTTCCACTCCCTCACTAAAGAGTGATGATTCGTGATCGGAGCCAATTCCTGCAGAAATGTATGCGATTAGATCTTTTCCGGAAACAAGGGGTGCATGGCCGTCAACGGTCTTTCCCGCTTCTTTTGCCAGCTCGATTTTTTTTAAAAGATCATCATCACCATTAATCACGCCCGGGTAGTTCATAACCTCACCCATACCAATTACCCAAGGTTCATCGATGAGGGTCTTTAATTCTTTCGATGTCAGCCTTGCTCCAGATGTTTCCATTTCTGTTGCGGGCACACACGAAGGCAGGGCAAAGTAAATATCAAGTGGTACTCTTTTGGCATCTTGCACCATAAAGCGGATTCCATCTATTCCCATTACGTTTGCGATTTCGTGGGGGCCACAAATGACGGTGGTGGTTCCCCTGGGGAGGACACCCCGTGCAAATTCAGATGGGGTCAGCATTGAGCTTTCAATGTGGACATGGCTCTCTATGAAGCCTGGGGTAAGGTAGGCACCGCTGACGTCAATGACCTCTTTTGCGGTGTCTTGATATGGTTTTGAATCATTGGGGTCAATAACCCCCACAATCCTTCCGCCAAAAACCATGATGTCGCGCTTTTCCACCGTTCCTGTAGTAACGTTCACGATCTGCCCGCCATGAAGGAGGAGGTCCAAATCTCTTTCTCCTTTTGCGGCTTTGATAATATTTTGTAATTTGGAAATTTTCATGTTTATCTTTACGGTAAGAAAAAGAGAGGATTTCTCGCCTTTCCATCTTTGATTACTTCAAAATGAAGGTGTGGGCCGGTTGACCTTCCTGTACTCCCCATAAGGCCGATGACATCACCTAATTCTACGTTGTCTCCAACCTTGACTTTAATCGATCTCATATGAGCGTACAGAGTTTTGTAATTATCCCTATGTTCAAGAGAGATAGTATTTCCATACCCCCCCTTCCAGCCGGCAAATGTTACTTTACCGTCTTGCGGGGCAATAATCGGCGTCCCTGAGCGTCCTGAGATGTCAATACCTTTATGCATTTTTCCCCATCTTACGCCGAAGAGGGAATAGACAAGACCGTCTGTGGGCCAAACGAAATATCCTTTTTTAACAGTTATTTTTCCAATTGTTTTTTCTGCTGGGTCACCCTTGACTTCTCGTTCCTTTTTTGCCCCCGGTATAAATAGCTTCTGGCCTTTGTAAATCAGGTTTGGATCGTAGATCTCGTTATATTCCGCAATACTCTGCATATCGACGCCGTAGGTTTTCGATATTCTCCAGAGAGTCTCTCCCTTTTTGACGGTATGATAGATACCGGGACCCGTTGTTGTGCAGGCGTTGAGAATCACAACAAACATCAGCAGTAGAAGAGGGATAAACTTTGCTTTGCGTCCGCTTTTTATCATAAGAGTTAAATAGTTAAATTGTTCTTTTTAGATTTTACTTGCAAATACCGCTATCAAATATATATTTTACTGCCTCTTTAGGCGACTTTATGAATTTTACCCCTTCTATCTTTTCCCAGGGCAAAAAGCCACCCACGCTGATTACTTGTTTCCCCATTTTTAGGGCAAGGGCAATCTCACTTAACGTACCCGGCCCACCGGGAAGGGCGATAACCATATCTGCGGACTTGACAACAATGACATTTCTTGCATGTCCCATCCCGGTAACCACAACAAAGTCGATATATTTGTTTGCGCTTTTTGCGTCGTCCCCAGGAAGAATTCCCATGGTAGCCCCACCCATCTCTTTTGCGCCCATTGCTGCAGCCTCCATTGCACCGCCAAGCCCGCCACAAACCAAAACTCCGCCGTACTTTGCGATCTCCCTTCCCACCTCTTGGGCAAGGCTTTTTATCTCTTTATCATTAGAACCTGAGCCTACAACGGCAATCTGTACCACCAAATTTCTCAACTTACAATAAATATTTTATCAATACAAATCCAAGGACAATAAGTACAAAAACGAGTATAGTCAACAGGTTGAAGTATTTATCAATAAAGG
>JAUWME010000055.1 GCA_030613285.1 Candidatus Zymogenus sp.
CCGTCCTTGAGAGATTTTCCAACCTTACCTACGCCGAGTTCAAACTAAAAACTGGGCGTACACACCAGATTCGTGTTCATCTGGCACACATCGGCCATCCCATCTGCGGGGATAGAACCTACGGCTCTATGAGGGCGGGAAAGCTTCTGACAAATCAAAAAATAAGAACGGCGGTTCTTGGTCTCAAGCGTCAAGCTCTTCATGCTATGGTTCTGGGTTTTGTTCACCCAACAACGGGTGATGATGTGAGATTTACGTCTAATATGCCGGAGGACATAGAAGGTCTACTGGAGGTGTTGAGAAGTGAAGGTTGAAATTAGGAAAAAGTTGGACTTAGAAGTTGTTGGGATTAAGAGACTTGACAACCTTGGTGAAATAGATTATCTGTTTTCCACCAGAGGCGGGACTTCAGAAATGGAGAGACTCGATTTTGACAGGAAGGGGTTTAACGATGGTGAGGTAAAAAGGAGCTACATTGCTGCCGCCAACTCCTTTGGGGTTGATGTGGCAGACATCTTTGTGTCGAACCAAGTCCATGGAAGTGAGGTACTCTCTCTAATTGAAAGACCCAAAAAAAATGAGATGTTTGGAGTGATTGAGATAGACGGCGTTGTTACCAACCTTTCCAAAATAGTTCTCGTTGTGTTAACTGCGGACTGCGTGCCGGTGCTCATGGCAGATGTCAAAACTGGGGTGATTGGAGCGGTTCATGCCGGGTGGCGGGGGACGGTTGCTGGTATTTCTGCGGTGGCGGTCAAAACAATGGTTGACTCCTTTGGCTCTAAACGTGAGGATATTGTGATCGTCTTTGGCCCCGCCATTGGCCCCTGCTGCTACAAGGTGGGAGATGAGGTTGTTGAGACGATAAAAAAGAGATTTTCATCATCAAAAAAATATCTTTTAGAAACGGTGGGGGAGGGTTTCAAACTTGACCTCTTTGGACTTAACCGCTTTCTCCTCAGGGAGGCGGGAGTGCCCGATGGAAATATTGTATCGTCAGGATTGTGTACCCACTGCAATCCTGAACTATTTTATTCATATCGAAGGGAAGGGGCTCAAACCGGGAGGATGATGAGCGCAATAATGCTCCGATAGCTGAATTTTGGGAAAACGATAAAATAGAAATTAAATTGAAACTGTGCTTCTGTAATTGTCTGTGACATTTATTATTGGGGTCTTTATGTTGATAGTGGGTTTAACCGGGGGGATAGCCAGCGGAAAGAGCAGTGCGGGGAGAATAATGGCAAAACTTGGGGCGAAAATAGTTGACGCCGATCTTTTGGCCAGAGTGGTTGTGGAGCCGGGGAGGCCAGCTTTTGCTGCCATTGTGGAGAGGTTCGGGGAGAGGGTACTCGCTGATGATGGAACCCTTGACAGGGAAAAATTAAGGGACATTGTCTTTAAAGACAAAAGAGCCCTCAAAGATTTAAACAAAATTACCCACCCTGAGGTTTTCAAAGAGATTCTGCGGGAGATAGAAAATTATAAAAAATCTGACTCGAAGGAGTTGCTTGTCCTTGATATCCCGCTCCTTTACGAAGCTGGGGCAGACGCCATTGTTGATGTTGTTGCTGTTGTATATGTTGACCGCGAGACCCAGATTGAAAGACTTATTGAGAGGGATAAGTTTTCGAGGTCCGATGCCGAAAATAGGATTGATAAGCAGATGGACCTTGAGGAGAAGAAGAGAAGGGCGGATTTTGTCATTGACAACTGCGGTGATTTTGGTGATCTTGAGTCTGAGGTTAATTTTGTTTTTGGCGAGCTAATGAAGCGGAGCAATGACAATAGTAGATAGCCAATGGAAAATGTCAAACAGCCAATGGTTTAAAACTGTTTTCTTGGGAGTGGGATAAACTTAAAATGCAAGTAATCATTGACGGTTACAACCTGATTATGACATCGAGAGAGTATGGCGCCAATATGGGTAAGGGGATGCAGAAGGCTCGTCGGGGGTTGATAGATGACCTGATAAGATATAGAAAAATCAGGAGGCACGCAATTACCGTAGTGTTTGATGCAACTGAGGCCGGTGGCGTTGTAAGGGGTGTGGAAAAAGATGGAGGGATTAGAATCATCTTTTCAAAGAAGAATGAGCGGGCTGACGATATAATAGTGGAGCTTGTTCAAAATACAGCTGGGATTGAGCGAGTGGTTGTGACGTCGGATAAGGCGGTTATTAGGGCATCGTTGCGCCGCGGTGCTGCGGTTATCTCATCTGAAGGATTTGTTGAGAAGATGGAAGAGGCTATAAAACCAGAAGGTGGGGAGGATGAGGAAGATGAGGATATCAGCGAAAGAGATTTGTCCCAACGATCGAGGGGGCGGGTTGGGGCTTCCCTTCAAAAACTGTGATATTCTTCACAATTTCTTAATATCGAAAAACTAAATAATTTGTCACTAATTGCCAGAGTTCAGCTGAAGCAGTATCTCTGTTACTAAATTACTGTTAGACGCATGAAGTCTATGTCATTACCAACGAAATATTGAAAGAACACGATCAATATGCAAATCAGGTAAAGATAGTGGTATTTATGGGACATTGATTAGTAGGGGTTACTCCAATGCTTTTTCCACTGTTCCAATTGCGGCATCAAGGATTTCAGTAATTTTGTCCAGCTCTTTTTTCTTAATAATATACGGCGGTGCCAAAAGGATGTGATCTCCAGCAGTCCCCTTGACGGAGTATCCTCCGGGATAAACATTGAGTCCCCTCTTTAGACATTCATCTTTAATCTTCATCCTTACGACTAGGGAAGATTCAAAGGGCTTTTTCCCCTTGCGGCTGTTTTCAACAAATTCAATACCGATAAGCAGTCCCTTACCCCGAACACTGCCGACGATTTTATGCTTTTTCTTGAGTGCCTTAAGTTGTGGAAGCCAATACTTACCCATGTCAGATACGTGCTCAATGAGATTTTTTTCTTTTAATATTTTGAGAACCTCAACGCCTACAGCCACCGAGGAGGGATGACCCCCAAATGTATGGCCGTGGACAAATGCGTGGGTACCGGATGACTTTAAGACATCATAGACCTCGTCTTCCACCAAGACAGCCCCCAGGGGTGCATAGCCTGAAGATATTCCCTTAGAGAGACAGATGATATGCGATCTTGCTTGGTAATGTTGTGAGGCGAGAAACTTCCCGGTTCGGCCAACACCGCTCATAACCTCATCTCCAATCATCAAAACATCGTGCTTTTCGCAAATTTCACGAATCCGCTTGATGTATCCCACCGGCGGGGAAATCCCCGGGGCTGCCGCACCAACAACGGGCTCAAAGATGAAAGCTGATATTAGTTCTTCTCCCTCGGTTACGATGGCCCGCTCAAGGTCCTCGGCGCAGTCAAGGTTGCAAGTCTTTTTTGTTTGATTAAATGGACAGCGATAGCAATAGGGCGGGCTTATCCTTGGAAAACTGAAGAGGATCGGGGAAAATTTGTACCTGCGGTAGTGGTGTCCCGTAAGGGAGAGGGCGCCCAGTGTTGATCCATGATATGAGATAGATCGGGCGATTACCATATGTCGCTCAGGCCGTCCCTTCTCAAGGTGATACTGGCGGGCAAGTTTCATTGCCGCCTCAACAGATTCCGAGCCACCAGAGGTGAAATAGACATGGTAATGTTTGTCTCCTACCATGTTGACAAGTTGCTCAGAGAGTTCCAAGATGGGTTCGTTTGAAAAGGCGCTCATATGAACAAATGAGATTTTTTGGGACTGTTTCACCCAAGCTTCTATGACCCTTTTGTTATTATGGCCAAGACAAACAACGGCCGCCCCAGATGCTGCATCTATAATCTTTTTCCCTTTATCATTGTAGATGTAGATTCCATTTCCTTTGACAATCAAGGGATAGTCGCGTTTTAAATCTCGATAGAAGATGTATTGTTCGGTGAGATTTTTATCTTGCATTTAAGGGTGCTCCTCTCTTTTTGGATAAAAGATATTGATGGAATCAACCGGTTCACCTTCCTTTGGGACTTTTGCCCCGTGGGGTTGATTTGAGGGGAGATAGATTGTTTCACCTGCCTGTACTGTTAATTTGTCCTTGCCGACTGAAAATTCGATTGTGCCCTTTAAGACAATAGTTAGTTGTGAGGACTCGTGGCTGTGGGAAGGAAATACTGCTCCGGGGACGTATTTGTATTGCACAACAGTAAATGGGCCACCGTGCCAGACACCGCGTTGGACACCGGGCTTTGCTTCTTCATCTTCAAATACAATTTTTTGGGCATTTTTTGGATTCATTTTTTGGCACCTTTTTTTGAGTAATGTGTCTTACAATATTGAACGTAAAGATAACGCCTTTGGAGTTTAATTGTCAAGGATAAAGGTACAGAAAAGAAAATATTTTGGTATTGACAGCGTTTTTTTTGCAAAGGGGAATTGAGATTAGTAAATATGAGCTTTTCAAAAACTTAAAACGAGTTAAAAATACGCTGTATTTTTTAGGGTAATACACACTTTACCCCATTTTCTAATATCCTACAAGTGTCATAATGTATCAAAATATTGGTGTGAGGCTGTGGGAATGTAGAGCGATGGAAAACGGGTTTTTTCCAAAAAGATACTTGAAAATAGTAGAGAAATGATTATCTTTAAGGGGAAGCCTAAAATAAGCCACTAAAAAATATATCTTTATTGTTACATAAAGTGGCCTAATAAATAATTTTGAATGAAAGGACAATGAAATGAAGACGATAAAATACTTGGAGGATGAGCTTAAAAGCATTGATGTTCTTTTGAGGATGCTGCAAAGATCATCAGAGAAGATTGAAAACGGAAAAGAAGTGCCGCCGTGGATTCTCAAAGAAAACATGGAACTTCTTCAGATATTTGTCGATGGCGCCTATATGACAAGGGAGTCGATGATATTGGAGCGTATGGAAGATAAGGGGATAAATGTACCTTTGAAGCGGGTTTTCGATGAGCACAAGACTTTGCGGAAGTATCAGAAATTTCTACAGGAGGTCATTGAGGCTTACGATCTTGGGTATCGTGGAGCAATGGATGTACTTCCCCAGTATTGCCGCGACTATATCCATTTTGTGGAAAATCACATAAACCTTGTTAACGAAACAATTAGAAAATCGGAAGATTCCATGAAGAACATCGACAAGGAACTTTTGAAGGAGTTGGAGACAATAGACGCAAACATGAAAAGGATGCAACAGAAAGGTATAAATCGTATAGAGATATTGATGAAGGAATTAAGAAAAGTTGCGGCTTGATGTTGTAATTAATAGATTTTGGTTATTGTCAAATTTGTAGAGTGGACTCGTTGATATTGGAAATATCCAGGATGCAACCCAAGTTATATTTTGTTTTGATAATTCGATTTTCGTTTAAGAGGGTTAGGCTCGTTCAAAAATTATTTAAAGAATTGAAATAAAAGTGACAGGGACACCGCTTTTGTACTCCCACTTAAATAGAACTATTTTGAAAAAGATATGTTTGCAATGGCTCTTTCTGCTTGTGCACGGCCATTATGATCTATGGGAATAAATGAGAAGTCCCCCAGAAGAAAGTTTATGTTAAAGGAAAGCGCGATACCCATATCGTTGATAAAAAAAAGTCCTCCACCATTTTTCCCTTGAACGTCTATTTTTCGACACTCCTCAATACCGGTGATGGCTAATACCTTTTCTTTTTCAACAAAAGTGTAAGAGAGTGGTTTGATCTTTCCATCGGTCAGAGAAAGCACTTTATATGATACGTCTCCCGATGTGTCTTCAAATCCTTTTAGATAAAGGTCTCCGGAGGTGAAGTCAAACTCATCTGCCTTGTGGATTACCTCTTTAGTTTTATCTCCCTTGATGATAATAAGATACGCAGTGCCGTCCTTACCACGTCTGAAAATCCTCTTTTCAATGGTGCCGTTTACTTCAATTGCGGAGTTGAATGACAATATAAGACCGGAACTATTCCATGTGGTGGCGGTTTTTTCAATGTATGAAATGTTAAAGACACCGAATTCTATATCGAACTGCTTGATTCCCTCCTCATTTAGCATCATGGGTATATTTTCATCATGCTTTGCCTTTTCCAAACCCTGTTCATGCTTAAAAGAGAACCGTGATATTGAATATCCGATCTTCTTTTTTTTGTACAATATTTTCCAAGCCAGCTTAAAGGACGTATCCTCTTTGTGGACATTGTTGCCCACTACGGGATTTCCCCCTGTTTCCTCAGCTCTGGGGGGTATTCTCATAAATGAAATGATGAAAAATGAAAAGATCAGAAGAGATAGAAAAAGGGGTGAGTGAATATTTTTCATTAAGGATGTGCCTTAAAAAAGAATCGGGATAATTACAATCCCTCAGATTTTAGAAATTCGTCCACCTTCCTGTTAAATAGATTTGGTTCTTCCGCAAAGGGCAGATGCCCGATGTTAGGCAACATCTCCAATGTCAAGTTATTGCCCATGCATTTTTGCGCAATATTAGCTCCGGCTGGAGGTAGGACTTCGTCCTTGTCGCCCCATAAAAGATATGTTGGTATTTTAATCTCCTCGGCCCTTTTGCGGTAATCGGCCCGGAGGACCTCTTGTGCCATATCCAAAAGGACGTTTATCCACAAACTGTAATCATCCCGCTTTACCATTTCGTCGTAACTCACGGTTATTTTGCTTAGAAATGGGAGTTCCTTGTCGTGGGTAAAAGTGCTTACCCGGTCATAAAGGCGGCCGGTCATTTTTGCTATAAGCTTTTCTTCTGAAGAAAATTTTATTTGGAGAGAGAGGAGAAATGCCAAAAGCCGATTCCTGCCAGAAAAGCCGGCCGGGGCAGCAAGTACCATTGACGATATCAAGTCGGGTCTTTTTAATGCAATCTCCATTGCTACTGCCCCACCCATTGAGCTTCCGACGAGGATTATATATTGGAGTTCGAGTTTTTCAATTAATTCTACCACGGCATTCGCCATAAAGGGGATATTGTAAGAAACCCAGGGATCTTTTTCCGATAGATAGTAACCGGGATAGTCGAGTCCAACGACGCGCCTTTTCTTTGTGAAATAGGAGTAATTTTTGGAAAAACATGCAAGGTTTACTGAAAAGCCGTGAAGAAAAACAAGGGTTGCGCCGGTTTCCCTTTCAGCGCCCTCATCGATGTAAGCGCAGTCGTGCCCCATCAGTTCCATTCGTTTCACTTTAAAAGGGTATAAACTTTCCAGTGTCACAATTCACCTCATTATGAGTTTCTATAAATCTCTATTTCTTTGCCAGGTCAGAAATCCTCTTTTGGATAGTATCATAATCCGATTTGAAGTGACGAAGGGCAAATAATCCCATAACTACCACAGCAACGTATGATAGGGGAAGAATAATAAGTCCCGCAGGTAACGATCCAAATAAATCACTTATCCAACCCACAAAAGCAGGTCCCAGAGAGAAACCAATTCCGGTTTGGAAGAAAAGTAGAAGCGCCATGGCCACCCCGCGATCCTGGGGTTCGGTGAGGTTTACGATGATGGCCGAAAGGATTGGAAACATCGCAACGGTGAGAATTATAACGATGTATATCGATGCAATTAATAGAATATTATTTTTTGCTATAAGCATTAATACCATAAAGGGAATTGCAATAGCGGCCGCAATACTCTGGGTTTTGATTCTCGCTGTAATATCTTTTCGAGACCAAATGTCTCCAATAATCGCACCGCCAAGGGCACCTACTACTCCGCCGAGTATTAAACCAATACCGATAATCTTTCCAGCAGCAGCGAGATCATAATCCCATATTCTGTTGAGGTAAGAGGGCATCCATAAGTTGAAACCCTGGGATCCAAACATGATGAGGGCTGTGGCCGCGTAGTGATAACGGAGTGATTTTATGGAGAGAATTTTTACTATTTTTGTCCAAAGACCCTCAATCTTTATTCCCTCGCTGTCCTCTGCTGTTAAGCCCTCAGAGCCACCCCGTACCGGCTCCTTCATGGCGAGGATAAAAGGGATGAGTATAAAGCCGGGAATGGCGAAAATGAAAAACACTTTTTGCCATCCATATTTTACAGCCAAAATACCCCCAAGGATGACTCCCAAACCAGCGCCTATGGGAACGCCCATCTGGAAGACGGCGATCATCGTTGCCCTGACCTTTGGACTGAAGTAATCTCCCAACAGAGAAACCCCGGAAGGATGAGCCGAAGCCTCTCCTGTGCCGGTGAGAGCCCTGGCAGCAAAGAGTGATGCATACCTCCCTGCGAGTGCAGAGGCAAAAGTTGCGAAGCTCCACACGAAGAAACCAGCAATAAGGACATATTTTCTCTTGAAACGGTCCACCGCCAGACCTATGGGAAGGGCCATCACCGCATAAAAAACGGTAAACGCCACACCACCCAATAGACCCAATTGAAAATCAGTAAGGTTGAAATCATCTTGGATTAGGGGGAAGAGTATTGAAACTGCGAATCTGTCCATGTAGTTGACGGAATTGATGAGAAGCAGGATAACGAGAGCGTAAATCGCTTGCGCCTTGGAAACTGATGATGAATTATCAGCCATGAGAAATTCTCCTTAACATAGATATTGTCATTAATGGCCTAATTCTATTTCTTTCTTTCGCCAATGTCAAACAATAGTTTAAAATTTATAGTTTAACAATACTTTTTTCATTATTTTCATGCCCATTTAATTTCTGGAGGCTTTTTGGGGTTGCCTTTCGGTTTCCCGCCGTATCCGGGGCCAAGCCTCTTTATTACCTTTGCGGGATTGCCTACTGCAATTACGTTTTTGGGAACGTCCTTTGTAACCACCGACCCCGCTCCAACAATGCTCCCCCTTCCGATGGTAACACCGCCCAAGATAATGACTCCACCGCCAATCCACACCCCTTTTTCTACTCTTATCGGTAAGTGATGGAGGTTTCCAGCTCTAAAATCTTCACTCCCTTTCTCGTGGGTCTTGCTTAGGAATTTAACTTCTGGGCCGATTATTACATTATCTTCAATTACCGTTTCGCCGTTTATTTCAGACCCGTAATTGATAAAACAGCGAGAGCCGATGACAACGGGGCCGTTGATGGTGGTTCCCCTTTCGATGTATGAACGTTTCCCCAGTTCAAGTCCCTTTTTTACATAAACATCCTCTTTGATGATTGCATCTGTGTCGAGAAAAATCTTTGAGATGTCGCTAAGAATCACATTGCCCATGATAAATCGCACCCGCAGGGGACCTTTCATAATGGGCGAAAGGAGAAGTCCCCTGATTGCTGCCACGTACATACTCCTCTTTGGGAAAAGTAAAATGTTCAAAACAAAATGGAGAATACCGTAAAGTAGGAGTTTTATCTCTCTTTTAAGGGTGAATTTTGACAGGAGGTAGATAGAGTTCACTTCAAATCTCTCTAAAATTGAAAGGATTGACATTTATCAAAAAGGGAGTAAAATGCCCTTTCAGCTGTGAATTATAGCACAAAAATATCAAAAATATTATACGAAT
>JAUWME010000524.1 GCA_030613285.1 Candidatus Zymogenus sp.
GTTTTGTTCAAGATGATGACGAAGAGCTTGAGTTTTTCTTCCACTGGCGGCTTCCCTTATGGTAAAAAACCTTGTTACCACGAAAATGTAAGGAAGTCAACTACTCCCATGATATTTTTAAAAGAACCAGAAAGTCAAATGGAGACATGAATCAAGGATTTGTCTTCCCTTTTGACTTATATATGAATGAGTGCTCATTCAAAACGTAAAGTACCACAACTGAAAGATGGATGTCAAGAAAAATGTAGTTTAAAAAATTTTTTAGGGGGAGGATATTGGTTGAGGCGAGATTCAAGAAGATGAATATCCCAAAGCTCAACGAGGCCTTGGAGAGAAACCTCAAGAATAAGTGGTGATACTATAATATCGATAAGCTTCGAATTTGGAGGTTATTGGGAACCGTAGAAATCTCGAAATGAGTTGTCACCATCCCAATGATCAGTAACAAAAGTCGGGAGAGCCCCGAATCAAGTTTCTAAAACCTTCTTGTGGCTGGACTGGCCGATTTGATGTTTTAATCAGAGTCGAATCGGGATAGGTTGGCTATTTTCAGGCGTCCTTTTTGAACAGCGCTTCCAACCTTTCCTTGGCGTATTCCACCTCGCCGCCGGGGTTTTCGGCCCTCTTTTCAAACTTAAAGCGGAAATAGTCGCAGAAGTTGTTTCCTTCTTTATTGCTCACAAACTCACTTTGTGGCTCCTTGCATTCGTTGTAACTCCCGGCATCGTAGAAGATACAATTGTAGCAGATGTGGAGGTCCATTCCGCAGGCAGGACAGTTGTCTCTAATGGAGATGTAATCTGAGATGATCGGCTCTTTACAGTGATGACAAATTTTCATTTTCTTTCTGGATAGTGGTTAAATAGTGTGATTTTTTATTTTATAGAACTTTATTAGGATAGGTGTTTGATAGTATATTTTGTATCTTTACATGATTTTTTTAGACAGTGGTTTGATAGTGCAACTTCCATCTCTACGTAACTTTTTGGGACAGGGTTCAAATAGCACAACTTCTATCTCTACATAACTTTTTGGGACAGCTGTTTGATAGATTTCTGAGATATTATGAGCTATAGATTACAATCTTCTTTTTGTGACGAACCTTTGAGGTGATGTTAAACAAGTAATAGTGTATTTATACGACAAAGCGTACGATGTCAACAAAAAAATTAAAATAATTTATGTTATTGTCGGGGCTTTTATTTCTTGACTGATTAGTCAATCTATGATAGAAATTTCGATTAGTAGTTGGTTTTTAGTTGAGAGGGGAGGGAAAGGCTTGATTGTGAGGCTGATTTTTTGAAGTATTTTTCTTACATAATTAAATGGAGGAATTTATATGTTGCGAAAAGTAGCCATCGTGAGCGCCCACCAAACTAAGTTTGAAGAAAAAAAGGGAGATGAGCGCTTTCAGGAGATGTGCTACCCGCTGGTAAGAAGATGTCTTGACGACACAGGTCTCGATTTTGTTCCCGGAAGGGGAATTGATTTTGGGATTACATGCTCGGATGATTTTTTTGACCAGCGTACCATCTCTGACGGACCGATGGGTGACCTTGTGGGAGCGGGCAAATGGGGGGGAGAAGAGAAGGTCGCCTGTGACGGTGCCGAGGCAATCCAGTACGCTGCTGCTGGCATTGCTTCTGGACACTATGACATTGTCATCGTTCTTGCCCACGGAAAGGAATCCCAGGTTGAGTCGAGAAACATAGTTACATTCCACGCCTTCGAGCCGTTCTACTCGAGATTTTTGGGAATGGACTACACTCAGGCCTTGGGGCTTCAGGCCGAATCTTACATGACCAAGTGGGGAATTACCGAAA
>JAUWME010000472.1 GCA_030613285.1 Candidatus Zymogenus sp.
CATAACTCGTTTACAAGGACAATTACGGGGATACCCCTACATCGTCATCAGGTGCTAACATAAAGGTGATACTAACTGTTCTAATTATTGTTGGTACCCTTTTTGCCATACTTGATGCAGTAAACCTTTTTTTGTTTTCTCAACAACCCGGAACACCCCCCGCATAGGAGAAAGTAATTCACTGAATCTTTGGAGTGCGGGGCGTCCATTAACTTTTTTGGAAAGAGTGGGTCGGCGAGGTTTTGCCTCCCGAACCCGGCAAAGTCCGTGTACCCCTTTCCAACATTCTCTGTGGCAAATTCTATTGCATTGCCCCGCCCTACGGAATAGGCAGAACCGATTGTGGCAACATCGGGGAATGCATCCTTGACACTCTTTGCGTACCTGAAGTGGTGATACAGATTGAAGATTGAGTCTTCACTGGGCCTTGTCAGGTTCGGTGTAATGGTGGGAATCCCGGCGGACACGTTAAAGAAGTCCACCCCGGCATCGGCGATGCCAGAAAGAACTTTTAACATATCGCGAAGATCCTCAATGACTTCATCGGGACCATTTGTACCGCATCCGCCCCGAATTCCCTCGTAGAGAGAAATTCTTGTCCCCACTATAAAATCAGGAAGTTTGTCCTTGATTGACGAAATTATTGAAGCGAGAAGACGCCCCCTATCTTCAACAGTGCCACCGTACCCATCCGTTCGCCTGTTCAACGGGCGGAAAAATTCCCCCAGCAGGTAGCCGTGGCACGCCTTGATGTCAACACCGTCGGCGCCGGCTTTTTGGGCAAGTTCTGCCGATTCCATGAATAAATCCCTGATTTCGCTAAGTCCGCTTTCTGAAACCACGGGGATTTCCTCATCATCATCGTAGGCCTTGATCCTGTTGGAAAAATCACCGCTCTTTCTTCCAGAGTGGGTAATCTGAAACATGAGGAGCGATTTGTCGTCAATCTTTTTGAAGTCGTCAACGAGCCTCTTAAAACCATCAAGGTTTTTCTTATTAATCACAAGGCCGTTTTTTCGCGCCAGATATTCATCCGTAATCGATATGGCCTCCACAAAGACAATCCCCCACCCCCCCCGGGAAAGCTGTTGGTATCTCTCTATTATCTCCGGCCCAACGCCCCCGCCAGCCGTGGCAGAGTTTATCTCCATCGCTTGGGCAACGAGCCGGTTTTTTGCGACCTTTCCCGACAATTTATATTCCGAGAAAATCGGGTTTTCCTTCTCTTTTCCACTCTTCATTTGATTCTCCATAGATTGTAAGGGCCAAACAAGCTATTTGTACTATATTCATGCAAATAATGCAACTACTATTTTTATTTTTTTCAAAACTGTGTGTAAAAGCTCAAAAAAAAGCTGCTGTTTCCATAACATTAACTTGTAGTCATTACTGCAAATATATAGCAATTTTGTGTTATCAGTAATTCTTTACCATTAGTGTAAAAAGTGCTTGACATTATATGTAAATATATATACTACAGTAATTCAAAGCAATTGTATGGAGTTTACCATGAAAATAAGGAAGATTATTGGAATTGCGGTTCTTATCATTCTCGTAATGGGAATTTTAGCGCTGCCGGCACTGGCTACCAAAGAGAAGGACGACTCAGGCTCTGGCTGGAATATTTATTTTCGGCCGGGGGTTCGCTTCGGGACGGAAGGTAGAACCCTCTACATCATGGATTTACTGACACCTCTATATCAGGACGATAAAAACATAATCTTTTCCAACATCAAGTACACTCCTAACGACCGAGGCGGCTGGGAGCTGAATAGAGGTATAGGATATCGCCGCCTCCTCTGGAACGACAAACTGATATTAGGGCTAAACGCCTACTACGACCAGCGAAAGACCGACTGGGGAACGAAACACAGGCAGTGGGGGGTCGGGCTTGAGGCTATGGCGGACATCCCCCTCAAATCCTTCGATCTGGGACTGACGGGAAGGTTCAATTACTATTACCCCCTCTCCCACACGCGGATTGACGGGCTGGGTTCTGAGTACGCCAGCTATGTTCTCTCCGACAACGGAATTATCCTGAACGGCGGAAGAGTCGAGGAACCGATGCGAGGTTTCGACTACGAGGCGGGGGTGAGGATTCCCTATGTCTCCAAGTATGTGGAGACCGGGGCATACGTAGGTGGCTACAATTATCTCGGCCGGAGGGTCAGGGAGATCATCGGGTTTCAGGCGAGGCTCGTAGTCATCCCCACGGACTTTATCCGTTTGAATTACGAATTTCTCCACGACAATTACGGCAAGGCCCAGCACTATGGCGAGGTCACTTTGGAGGTTCCATTTTCTATCGGTAACTTGGTAAAGGGTAAAAATCCCTTTGAGGGTATCGGCGATATGATGACAGGGAGCCGTGACCTCAAAGAGAG
>JAUWME010000344.1 GCA_030613285.1 Candidatus Zymogenus sp.
AGAGAATTTTCGGGGTGAGGACTCCAGTCCTCACCCCACCTCAAATGTAATTGTAACAACGATTTACTATGAGCTCCTTTTTAAAAAACATATATTGTAAGATATAAGTGATGACCGGCAATAAATCTACACAAAAACAAGATGCTTTCGCAGTAAAAGAAAAAATATTTCGGGGAATACTCTATTCAGCGGCGATAATTGTCCTTTTTTTAGTCCTTGGTTTTTTAATAACACTTACTATTCATTCTCAACTGTCTATAAAAGAATATGGATTTGGATTCGTTTTTGGAAAAGTCTGGAAACCGACGAAAAACGAACTGGGCGCTCTGCCTTTTATCGTCGGAACCTTTTATACGTCATTCTTTGCGCTCTTACTCTCTATTCCTTTTTCCCTTTCCATTGCCATTTTTTTAGGTGAGTATTTCAAGGAAGGGGCTATTTCCACGTTTTTGAAGAGCTCCGTCGAACTGTTGGCGGGGATGCCCTCAATTATATACGGATTTTGGGGTATTTTTATGCTCGTTCCCATCGTTCAGAAAATCCAGATTGCCCTCGGCATCGCACCCTATGGTGTAGGAATTTTCACCTCATCTATCATCCTGACAATTATGATCCTCCCATACTCTGCGTCAATCGGAAGGGAAGTGATCCAGCTGGTTCCAGATGATCTCAAGGAAGCCGCCTATTCCCTCGGCGCCACAAGGTTTGAGGTGATCCGAAAAGTCATCATACCATATGCCCGATCAGGAATCTTTGCCGGCATTATTCTCTCTCTGGGCCGTGCGCTTGGAGAGACCATGGCCGTTATGATGCTCATCGGAAACCTGAACAAGATACCCAAAGGGATATTCAGTCCCGCCAACACCATGGCGAGTCTCATTGCCAACGATTTTGCCGAAACAACCGAAGAACTTTATCTCTCTGCAATTATCGAGATCGGCCTGATACTTTTTTTGATTACTATGATAATCAACTTGATTGGTCGAATGATTATCAAGAAAACGAGCGTAACATAGGTGAAACCCATGAGACATACGAAATTTCGCATCGCTGCCAACCGAATCTTTCAAGGAATTATTATTTTCCTCTCGTTTATCATCATTGTACCGCTGTTTTTAATAATTCTTCATATTGTCGTCAATGGGATTTCTGCCATTAACTGGCAGTTTCTTGTATCTCTCCCTGCTCCAATGGGCGAAAAAGATGGCGGCATCGCCAACGCCATCGTGGGAACCTTCATTATCATTATCATCTCATCGATACTGGCCATACCAGTCGGGGTTCTGTCCGGAATTTTCCTCTATGAATACAAAAACTCAAAACTCTCTGAGGTAATCAGGATGTGCGTTGAAGTATTGATGGGTGTGCCGTCAATCGTCCTCGGTATCATTGCATATCTCTGGATAGTGTTGAGCTTTGGAAGTTTCTCAGCCCTTTCCGGCAGCATCGCTTTATCTATTATGATGCTTCCCGTAATCATTCGTACTACAGAAGAGACGCTCTGCCTCATCCCGGACACGCTTCGGGAGGCCTCACTGGCGCTTGGCGTTCCCTACTATCGAACAATTCTCAAGGTAATCGTCCCCGCCGGTTTCAGCGGAATCTTAACCGGTATTCTCCTCAGCATTACCCGCATTGCTGGCGAAACAGCGCCTCTACTCTTTACATCCTTCGGAAATCCTTACATGAACCTCAATATTTTTAAACCGACCGAAACGCTTCCCCACCTGATTTACGTTTATGCAACAAGCCCCTACAAACAATGGCATAATGCCGCATGGGGAGCGTCTTTCATACTGGTCGTTTTTGTATTGGGCCTCAATTTTATTACGAAAATTCTGGTAAGACGATGAACAAAACAATCCTCAAAACTAAAAAACTGTCCGCCTATTTCGGAAAAGAAAAAGTTCTCAAAGACATCGACCTTTCATTTCCCGAAAAAAAGGTGACGGCAATCATGGGTCCTTCCGGATGTGGAAAGACAACCCTGATTCGTTGCATCAATCGAATGCACGAGCTCATCCCCGGCGCAACCATTACCGGAAACGTCTATCTCCATGACGAGAATATTTCTGCGCTCAATCCCATTCTGGTCAGGAGAAAAATCGGCATGGTTTTCCAGCGCCCCAATCCCTTTCCAACGATGAGCATCTACGATAATGTAATTGCCGGCTACAAGCTGAACGGGTTAAGATTACCAAAAGATGAGATGAACACCATTGTTGAGGATTCTCTCAAAAAATCGGCCATGTGGGATGAGGTCAAAGATACCCTTCACAGGAAGGGGTCTTTTCTATCAGGGGGCCAGCAACAGCGTCTTTGCATTGCCCGGGCTCTGGCTATGAAGCCCGAAGTGATTCTTCTGGATGAGCCAACGTCGGCCCTCGATCCAAAGGCAACCTCAAAGATAGAAGAGCTTATTGTGGAACTTAAGGACACGGTTACAATATTGATCGTTACCCACAACACCGCCCAGGCCGCACGGGTATCGGATTTTACAGCATTTATGTACGTGGGTGAACTCATTGAATTTGGAAACACCTCAAAAATGTTTACAGTTCCTGACAATAAAATGACCGAAGAATATCTAACCGGCAAATTTGGATAGGATAAAAAATGATAATAACAAAAAAGACAATTGCTCTGAAAAGAGAACTTCTTGAATTCGCTTCTTTGGCAGAAAGGATGATTGAAGACAGCATATTAGGCCTTTTGAAGAAAGACACTCACCTCCTCAAAGTGGTGATCGAACAATATGAGCCGAAGGCAAATAGATTTGAGATAGAAATTGACGAAAAGTGTGTCGGTTTAATTGCGCAATATCAGCCGAAAGTCAAGGAGCTCCGAACCATCCTCATGGTGATGCAGATGAACAACGACCTTGAACGAGTGGGTGACCACGCGGTGAATATCGCAGAAAGCGCCCTCTTTATAATCGAAAGGCCAGCAGTAAAACCCCTTATCGATATTCCGAGGATGGCAGAGCTTTCGATAAAAATGCTCAAAGACAGCCTCCGCTCGTTCACCGACGAAGATACGGAACTGGCACGAAGCGTATGCGAACGAGACAGCGAAGTGGACGCCCTTGGTGAACAGGTTTTGAGGGAACTCATTACGTTTATGTCCGCCGATACGAGCACCATAGAACGTTCGCTTCATCTGCTCAGAATTTCACGAAATTTAGAACGGATTGGCGACCTTTCGACGAATATCTGTGAGGATACCATTTTCATCACAGAGGGAAGAGTAATCAAACACCACACCGAATGATAGGGAAGAAAGAAAGGGTTCCGCAAATATTTGTAAAAGTGCAAGAAAAAGAGAAATGTTGGGTGAAAATTATTCTCCTCACCCCTTTTTTCTTTTGCGATCATTTTTCGCTGCACATCCCCTTTTGATTCTCCCTTTCTCCTCCCTTGTATATTATTTTAGTTCTCTTCGCCCCTCGACTTCGCACTTCTAACTGTCATCGTTTAGCAGAATATTTCCCAGACTCTCCAACAACTCCGCTACACATTCCTGTCCCTTCCCTCCCAAAACGGGACGCGAAGCTCATGCTTTAGGACTTTCCCCAG
>JAUWME010000159.1 GCA_030613285.1 Candidatus Zymogenus sp.
GAGAGGCCCTGTCGGTTGGATCGGGAAAATCTTCCTTTGAGCGGGTCATCTCGGAAACAGTGTCATTTGCCTCCGATAGAAGTTCCTCAAGCCTGGCCTCTAATAGTATCTTAAAATCTTGAGTAATTGTTTTGTCCATGGCACTTTAACACCTTTTTCTAAAACGATCATAGACTAATTTTCTGACAACCTAATAAAAATTATTGCAACAAAGAGCAAAACTGCCATCCATGCACTGAGGATGTCGGAATATCTCTTATACTTTGATTTGGGAAGGTTTTTAAGGCTATCGGTCAGCCTGCTCTCCCCTATTATCGTCGATATTGCGCTCAAAAGTTCGCCGAACTTTTCGTAGGAGTTTGAGATGATGATTGGGCCACTTCTTTCAAGTTCAAAGAAGACATATGTTTTACTCTTGAAACTCGCTGTGCCGACCTGCTTAATATCGTCCAATGATATTTTTCTCTTCCTCAAAAACTTCCTGACAAAGATGTAATCTTTGGTAACCACAACTTTTCTAAAAATCAATTCCAAGAAGAAGTAGTAAAAAGGAATTAATACCGCCACAAGCACGGCAATTTTGGTATTGGGGTCGTTTTTTAGAACACAGATATAAATCAGCAAAAACGAGAGGATAACCGCAACGAAGTAGGGATAAATAAGAAGACCTTTTATCGTGAAAGTCAACTTGGTGGCTTCTTTCTTTGCATCCTTAATATCTTCTTTTAATCTGCTTTCTTTCTTAACCTTGTTATTCCCCTTTTTATTTTTCATCCTTCGTTATTGTAATGTTAAAATTAAAAATGCTTGGTACAAAATTAGGTATCCTCTTTCAAAAGAGACATATTTAGCAACATCACATATTTATAGAAAAGGGATATTATATTAAATTTTTTGTTGCAAGTCAATATAAAAAATATTCATAATTGGGGGAACTTTGAATGCGCTCGCATCTCTTTTTCGGTGGTTTTTTTAAGGTGGTATTATTTTAATATTTTGGAGTTTTTTTTAAGAAAGGCATCAAGTAAAAAAGGGGACGACAAGGACAAAAAATGTCTTGCCGCCCCCAAAAATGAACGATATCTGAAGTATTTAACTACTCTCCATTTATCTATTTAGAGAAGTAGTAGTTTGCTATCGCCTCATCTTCGACAGGCACTGCAATGAGGATAGCATTGGATAGACCCTTTCCTTTTTTTGTGGGCACACCCGAAAGCACTACGTTCACAACATCGTCCTCAACGGTTACTTCATTTACTTTTATGTCAGAAAAGCCGTTGTCTTTTTTTGTGATAAGACCAAAGACCTTATACTTCTTAAAATCAATACCCGAAACCTCAGCCTTCTCAATTTTGTATTTTTTTAGAAGTTTATTTAACTCTCTCAGGTTATTAGCATTTATTTCCTTATTATCTTCCACAGGAAATGCTGACCCAGAATAGATAAGTGTGTATTTAACAGTATCGCCATACTTTACACCCTTTTCAATCATCCGCTTTTTAATCCCGGATGTCAAAATCGAATCGAGGTTGTTCTCCACCGACTCTACATCAGATACTGCAGTTAATCCTTTCCTTGCAGGGGAAGATGTCGTGGGAGCTTCTATCTCCTTTGCAATTCCTTTGGTTTTAGCCCTGTCTGCCCCAAGCTTCCATCTCTTATCATCGGCTTCTTCGTCCATCTCGTAATGAGTGCCTCCTGCAATCATAACCTTCCTTTTAGTTCCGTCTTCTTTTACGTATTCTTGGCTATATGTAAGATAGCGAAACGTACCCTCGGAACCTTTTGCAATTCTGGTAAAAACATCCACACCTTCAGACGAAAGACCACTACACCCAATGCTGTTTACAACGATATACTTGTCGAGAGCTATCTTTATTTCGTCCTCCCAGCGATAATCCTGCTTGTAGAAGTGGGGCTTTGCGTCACCGATAAGAAAGATTGTCTTTTCGGTGTTTTTGTTCCTGTCCCAGTTAATCTCGTGGATAGCAACGTGGATGGCCTCGTTAACACTCTCTGGCATATCACCGCCGCCTGCCGCATTGATGAGCTTTACTTCATTTATTATGGCATCGGTGTTGTAGGTAAGTTTGAAAATCTTGGTGACGTATTCATCGCCCCTGTCTCGGTAAAGGACAAGGCCAAATCTGACGTCTGGTCTTGGTTTTCCCCCTTCAATGTCTGCAATCATGTCGATAAGACTTTCTTTCACTACAGCTATCTCGTCGCCCATAGAGCCGGTTGTATCAATCATGAATACAACATCCATCCTCGGCCCCTGCTGTTTTGCCCACGTTGCAGGTATTGCGGCAATTAGGATAAAGAATAGTGTAAAAGCCAAAAAAAGTTTGCTACTGTTTTTCATTTAAATCCTCCAATTTTTTCTTTATGACAACGATGAGTGGTGGTTGTTCCATTTTCCAAAATTTTTTTTAAGCGGTATTACTATTCTGTCTCCATTGTCAAATTTCCGATTCAACTTAAAGACATCTTGAAAGGTCAAAAAATGAGTGGGGGGATAGATTGCAATTGACGTGTCATCTGTTAGGCAGCTGTGGGAAATTTTTTGAGGTTCCTCTCAAGACAAGCGTCTGACCAGCAAAAAGATATCAGTGATTTATCCGAGGATAGTTATTCTATAAATTTTTCTCTTTACTCCACCCAAAAATTCCCCAACATCTATTTCGCCGTAGCTTTAACAAATACCATCTTTAGTTCAAAAAGGATGTTTTCCATATATTTTTCTTCGTCAGCGGTGAGGTTTCCCTTTGTCTTGTCATTGAGCATTGAGATGAGATCAATCATCTGCTTTGCCATAGGGATTATTTTCTTCTTTTCGTTGTCAACGGGGTCTGGAACCTCCCCAAGGTAAATGAGAGCGGAGGTGGAAAGGGACATTATAAATGACATAAAATCGATGGGGGTATATTCTTCGGCATTCCCCTTATGAGATATATCCTCATTGGTGGAAGCCTCGTTAGTAGAAGCTTCACTGGTGGGAGCCTCATCAACGGGGGCATCATCGGCAGGGGCCTCGTTGCTGGAAGCCTTCTCGGCGGAAGCCTCATCTTCTTTACCAATCTTTCGTTTATCCTTTACGGTAAAACCAGCTTCGGATTCTTCACTGTTTTTCATCTCTTCAACTTTCTCATCCTCTTTATTTTTTACCATAATTCTCAGACTCCCTTTAAATCAATTGAAATTGATAAATCAAAAGGTTTATTACCTTACCAACCAAGCCCTGCCCTTGGGTCGTAAGGGTTTTCACCCGCAAAGTCCATTAGCAATTGCTTTGCGTCGTCGGATATTTTCTTCGGGACAACAATCTTTATCACAGTAAACATATCTCCCCTGCCAGAACCCTTAAGATGGGGCACACCCTTACCCTTAAGCCTCAACTTTTGGCCCCCTTGTGTCCCTTGGGGAATAGTGAGCTTTGAAGAGCCGTCCACGGTGGGGATTTTAACCTGAGTGCCCAAAGAAGCCTCCGTAATTGTAAGCGGGACATCCACGTAAATATCATCCCCCTCCCTTCGGAAGAACGAATGAGGATTTATCTCCGTGATGATGAAAAGATCGCCGTTGGGACCGTTACTAACTCCCGGATGACCCTTTCCCTTAAGCCGCACCTTCGATCCATTATTTACTCCGGAGGGGATTGTCACATTCAGATGTTCGTTTCCCTTCCCGGTTCTTATCGAAATCGTTGCGGTTGTGCCCTTAACCGCCGCTAAAAAATCGATGTTCATCGTATAGTAAATGTCTTCACCCTTTCGGGGCCTTCGAGAATATGTTCTACGTTGTCCACCACCACTGAATAGATCAGAAAAGATGTCCGAAAACGAGTTGAAACTGCCACCATCTGAGAAGTTGCTAAAATCAAATCCTTCAAAACCACCGCCGGTTCCACCATGTCTTGTCCATGTCCTGTTGCCAAATCCGCTGTACCCACCCCCCGGGCCACCCATGCCTCCTTCGAATGCGGCATGACCAAACTGGTCATATGTTTTCTTTTTTTCGGGGTCTGTCAGGATCTCGTTGGCCTCACTAACTTCCTTAAATTTCTCCTCGGCAGCAGAATCGCCCGGATTCAAATCTGGATGAAACTTCCTGGCAAGTTTTCTATATGCTTTTTTAATTTCGTCCAATGAAGCGCCGCGATCAAGCCCCAGCACCTCGTAGTAATCCCTCTTGCTATTACTATTGCTATTAGCCATCGTTTTCTCTTATACTTCTCCCTATCTTAATGATGAGATGTCATCCACACCCTCTTTACATTAGCTCCTGCTCTATAAACATCGAATCTCAAACTTTGTAAAAACTATTCCCCTTTAATCTCAATCTGTCTCGGCTTTGCCCCTTCAACCTTGGGAATCGTTATCTCAAGGATACCCTCCACAAAGTTTGCAACCACATTATCCCTATCAACGGTGTCGGGCAATGCAAATGAACGGGAAAACATTCCGTATGAACGTTCAATACAATGGTAGTTTTCCTCCCTGATATCTTTCTGGAACTTACGTTCGCCCCTTAAAACGAGGTTGTTCTCATTTATCTCAATAACAACATCGCTCTTTGTCATTCCCGGAAGCTCCACCTTGATAATCACTTTTTCATCTGTCTCGTAAATATCTACAACGGGAGACCATATTCCAGTGGTCAAGGCTTCCTCAAAAGCGCTGCTCCTCGTTACATTCTCTTCAAAAAGACGATCCATCCTGTCCTGCAAAGAGAGCAAATCCCGAAAGGGGTCCCACCTGATAAGAGCCATAGATTATTTCCTCCTCAGTCAAAAGACACTCGTAACAGCATATTATACAAAAACCACTTAATTATATCACGGTTTCAATATTAAAGTAAACATTTTAATAGTAAAGTCAAGGGTTTGTTGGTATTGGAATACCTCTATCATTTATCAATAGTTTTTTCTTGACTTTAAACAGTGACGCGTCTAAAATACAATACAAGCAATTTCTCACTTAAATTTACGGAGTAAAAATGATTAGACCCTATACAAAGACGCATTTAACAATTGTCATCTTTGCCCTTCTTTTTTTCGGACTTCAATTTGGATGTTCCAAAGGTGGATGCAGCACACCTATGGATTGTCAAGAAAACATCTTGAATGCTCTTTCCAAGGACAATAAAGAGCAATTCTTTAACTACGTCCTTGATCCTCCTGCGGATGTGGAAGATCGAGACCTCGCCTTTGAATGGTACAAAAGTCGCCTCGAACCATTTTTTGGCGGAGAGGCAGTGAGCGAAGAAAATGTAGGAGAAATAATAGTTGTGAGCATTGCATACTCGGCAGAATTCGCCGAAACCCACGGGATGGAAAACGCTCCGCCCCTGCTTTTGGCTTTTGAAAATAAAGAAGGGTGGAAAATCGACCTTAAATATACAGAGCAGATAAACGATAATATCTTCAAATAATCCCCCCCCGAATGTTGACCCTCACCAAGTGTTTAGAGGACCCCCACAAATGTTGAGAAGGGCATCAGAGGTAATTGGTCTCTCTAAAATGTTTAGTCTCGGCCTAAAATTGTTGGGAGGGTCATCAGGGGTAATTGGTTATCAATTAGGTCAATCGATTGTATCCAATTTTGAAGGTTAAGTTGGGACTTAAAAAGGCGGTTGTTGGGGTTATCTATAAAGGATAAAAAAATTGAGGTAGCCATTAAAATATTAGTGCCCGCCCCAACTGCTTAGTCCCGATTGCTTCTCTCAATTGTTTCTCTCAAGCGCTATTTCCAAAGTCGATATCAGCAGCTTCTTCTTCAAATCCAAGAATGCCTCTACCATCTCGACTATTTAGATGACAACATTAAGCAGCCATCATGCCTGTTTGAGGTAGCACCTTGATCGTAAGGTTTAAAAAGCCTACACCACAAACATTTTGCAGGTAAATTGCAAGCATCATCAAAACATTAAGGTTAACAGCCATCCCCCGCTCAAAAATAATATTCAATACTATTTAGGTACTCAAAATCTGGAAGAACCATATTTCTATTAGAGGCGTGGGAATAATGGCCCCACAACCCACTGGCAATTCGCAACCGCCCCGGGGGGGCCCCCCCC
>JAUWME010000296.1 GCA_030613285.1 Candidatus Zymogenus sp.
CTTTTGTCGGTTTGTCTGTGAGATTTGTAAAGAGCTCCTTGATCTTTGGGAGCGGGAGACCTTTTTGAATCATCTCGATAATCAATTTTTCCACTCCCCCCTGGCTCTGGGTAAGGCCGATAAACCCAATCATCCTTCCCATCAGAATGATATCCTCCGGCGTCCAGAGGTCGGGCTTGTATCCCACCATTTTAAATTCAAGGGGCCTTTTGGTATTGGCCACAGCATCGTTTACTCCCTTGCAGTATGCCTTCATATATTTTGTTGCATCGGGGCCGATCTTCTTCAATTCCTCCTTGGCGTCGCCCGCCATGTCTATCCATCGCATATATTTATCGATCTCGATGAGCTCTTCTGAACCCTCAAGGTTTTCGGAAGCCCGTCCCAACCCGATTAGTTTCATAAGCCAGAGTTGTACCTGACGGTCGTGCCCCTGCATATATCCAAGTCCGTAGGCAAGGTCGATCTCTTTCTTGGCGGTTATCCTCGGAAATCCACCTTCTTCAAGCCTCTTGATTTTTACGTCTCCCTTGACACCTTTAAGCGTTACTTCTTGATCTTTTATCTTCATTTTTTATCCCCCTAAATTGTTGTTGCAGGAGTTCTAAAATATTGATTAGAACAATATACTATGTCTATATCACCGGCCTTTTAATATTACAAGAAAATATTATAAATGGATCAGTGAATAGCCGCAGAAACAAATAGTTACGGAGTAATATCGTATCAATTTGGGCCATCGATACATTCAACCTGCGATTCTATTTTTTGATAAGAATCAGGACGTAGTACTTCCCGTAAGCACCCACACCCATTGCATTGAAATCTTTATATAAAATATTCGCTCTGTGGCCGGAGGAGTTCATCCATTTATTGATGACGTCCCTTCCTGAGTTCTGGCCCCAAGCGAGGTTCTCTCCGGCTAATATGTATTTTGTTCCGGCATCATTAAGCCTGGCGGTGTGATTTTTACCCTCCGGTGAAATGTGGCTGAAGTAGTTTCTGCGGGCCATATCCATCGCATGGTTCTGGGCGATGTTGCTGACATACATATCGCAGGTCAATCGTGTTAGGCTTTTGCTTTGGCGTTCATTGTTGACCAAGTAGAAGATGTCGCTTCGGATCTGTGCATTGGAGCCGGGGAAGCACCCGCTTGATGAGATGGTTGGGCCGCTGGTGCCGCCGGGGCTGCCGGTGTAACTTGGCGACGGCATAAGGCAGCCGGCTGTTACAAAAAATGCTGCCGGGATGATGATGGAGAGACAATAGAGCAGGATTTTAAACTTTCTAAATGTTTTAAATCTTTTCATGGCAATCTCCTTAGTTTTTTTTGAGGAGGTTTAGCTTCTTGGCTTCTTGGTTGGATGTTATATATCATTTTTTTGGTTGGTTTTCAAGGAAAAGTTTTGGGGGGGTGGGGAAATGGAATTATTTAGTGATAAAATTACTAATTATTTAAAATACACTAATTTACTCAGAGAAATTCTTTTCAACTTCAGCTACTTGTTATATGAAATTCTACCCAAACATTTCTATTCTCTTTCTGCAAATCCTAAAATATAACCATTGCAGTCCTTGATGTAAAATTCTTTCATTCCATACCAAGCAGTTTTTAAATCTATCACAACATCAGCTTTTGTTTTCACCTCTTGATATAGTGTTTCAATATCTTCTACTTCCATATAAAATGAAACTGATGCTCCTTGTGATATATCTTTTAGTGGTGGAATATCTTCACCAATGCTATCAGTCCTTTGAAACATAAATTCTACGCCGTCTCTACTCATCATTGCATAAACGTATTTTTTATTTTCTTTTAGTTCACTTTCAATGCCACTTTTGTCTTCTAAAACTGCCATTTCTAAATTGAAACCAAGAACATTCTGATAAAACAGAACTGTTTTTTTGATGTCCTGAAATGCAAAATTTGGCGTAATTTTTTTTAATTTCATAGTTGTGGCTTCCTTAATCCTTAAAAGATTGTTTCAGGTAGAATTCAGCTTTTTTATTTATTATATCATCAAGGTTATTGATTTTTAAATGTCGTCTATATTTTCCACTTCCTTCTAATAATTTGTCAGGATCAGACATTTCTGCACCATAATCAAATTCCACAGATATGTGATTTTTCCTCAAAAAAATTCCACAAAATAGTCTTTTGTCAATTATAAAAACCAATCCACCATATTTAATTTCTTCTCCAGTTTTGGGGAAAATCTTTAAAATTAATTCCCTTAGAGAGATTAAGATTTCTCCTTTTTGCTCATCAACAGACAATGTGTCATTGATGAAATTATTAATTTTAGAATTTGCTTTCATAGTATTAGTACGCTTTGTTTAGGTCGAATAAGAAGATTTATCGTTTGCAAAGTTTGGATTAGATATTTACATAACGATAAAGCTCATCTGCAACTATTGAGCGCAAGCGGAATTGATGTCAGGTAGAGCACTTTTTTATGCCTTCTTTGTTTTGTAAACTAAACATTAATTCATGGGATATCAATACTCGCAAGTAGATAGCAGGGCTACCCCAGATCCTCGCTCCTCAGCTCAAAGCCAACGCCGACTTCGATGAAGTTATCGCCAAAGGCTTTTTTAAAGAGCTTAAATGCAGCATCTCCCGTGCAATGACATGGCGCAACGTTTTTGAGGCCGAGCTTCTTCAGTTTCGAAATGATGCCCTTGATCTCAGCCGCATCCAACTTCATTGTGTGGTAGCCACCGAGGGCAACGAGGAGATCATCAACGCCTGAGACCTCCATCGCTCTCTTAACAACAATATCAATCCCGGCGTGGGCGCACCCCGTAAGGAGGACAAGACCGCTCTTGGTGTCAAGGGCCAGTGATATCTCGTCAATTTTTCCGGGAAAACCAAATATCAAATGGATGTCTTCGGAAATCTCCACCTCTGCAGAAACCTCGATAACCTCAGCGCCGTAGTCAATACAACCTTCCCTCAACTCATCACCCAAGGAGGAAGGCATATAAACAGTCACGTCGGGGTTTGCTCTCAAGAGATTTTCAAGCCCCCCGATATGATCCCAGTGTCCGTGGGAAAGCACTACGATGTCAATCTCCACAGGATCGATTCCCGCCTCCTTCATGTTTTTTAACATCAACCCGTCGTCTGCACCAGTGTCAAAGAGGATTGTGTCATCAAGTCCAAAGACCACACATGAAAATCCCCACTTCCCACAGGTACCGCTTAGCGTCTCCTCAGACTGGTTGTTGTCGTAGAGGAGTGTTATTGTCACATCTTTTTTTTGATTCTGCTCCATCCCGAACTTTTAAGCTCCTTGTTAGATTTGTATTTTTAGATCTTTTACAAGTCAACTATATAAATTTTCCATGAGAATGTCAATAGTCAGAATGGTGTGATTTGAAAATAAATGAAATTCGTAGATTGACAATTTCTATTTTTGAAGGTATTCTTTTTATAGGTGTGGCGACTCAAATTTAGGGAATTTTTGTCTTTAGCAATTTGAATTTTAATATTATTAGAAGGTTGAATTATGAAAAAGCACGACTTTAAAGGAAAGAAGGTCTTAATAACCGGGGCTTCTTCCGGGATTGGAAGAGCATTGGCAGAGCAGTTTGCAATGAAGGGGGCCAACCTTGCCGTTACGGCGCTTCCATCGGAAAAAAAGACCTTGGAAGATTTTGCGAAGGGTCTCACTGAAAAATATGGAATTGAGACGTGGACGTTCACCTCAGACCTGACCGCAAAGGGCGCCCCAGAAAAACTCCACAAGGATGTCAAGGAGAAGGTGGGAGATGTTTATGCCCTTGTCAACAACGCAGGGACGCTCTGTTACGGCAAGTCTTGGGAGATCGACTGGGAGCTCCAGATGAAAACATTTACCCTTAACCTCTATGTTCCCATGAGGATGATGCATCTCTTTGTAAATGACATGGTGAAGAGGGGGAGCGGGGTTGTTTTTAATACTGTCAGCGTATCGGCCTTTCAGCCGGTTCCGTTTAAGAACATGTACGGGATGTCCAAAGCGGCACTTCAGAGTTGGAGCCAGGGGATGAGGGTTGAGCTTAAAGGCACCGGGGTGTCTGTATGTACCTTAAACCCCCCGTATACGGATA